>JAKATS010000223.1 GCA_021818645.1 Acidobacteriota bacterium
TATCGGGCACCATGTGATCATTTCGCTCCGGGTCCGCTGCTGGATTCGGCGCGATTTTACCTCGCAGTGCGTCACCAATCCGCGCCGCTTCCAGCCGCAGCCGGTTTTCCCGCGCATGCAGCCGCGCCGCGCTGGCCGGAAGGTTGGGGGAAATCAGCCAGTTCACATCCGAAGTCGCCGGAATCAGCGCAAAATCCAGACCCCAGACAATGCCTGCTGCTACCAGCACTGCCGTTCCCGCCCGGGCCCTCCCCGGTATCCCCGCCGGAGCCGGATTCTTCTGTGTTTGCCATAGCAGTTGCCAGCCGCGCACGCCCGCCCAGGCCGGTGGCAAAAAAAACAGCGCCACATGCCGCGGGTTATTGCCCATCACCAGAAACCAGAATAAATATCCCGGCAGCGCCCACCCCGCCAGCAGCCACAGCCACCTTCCGCGCTCGCGGCCCTCGGCCCGCGCCAGCAGCAGCCCGATTCCGGCCAGCGCCAGCAGCGCGGCCAACGGCCCCGGTCCCATGCCATCCGGCACGAGTTGACTGATAAAATACGTCGCCCCATGCATCAGGGCCAGGCTGTGCTTGATGTAGCCCAGTGTTTTTTCGCCTAGGCTGCCCTGCGCCCGTGCCACCGGCATCTGCAATAGCAGCCGTTGTCCGGCGAGAAAAGCCAAAGACGTCAGCAGTGGAATCAGCCAGCTCCCGGCCCATTTCCTGCCCACAAATGATGCGTGTCGCTGTGCCGGTTGCTTGGAAAACTCTCGCGGATTTGCCATCGCCGGCCGGGTCTGTAAAAAATAACAGGCCGTCACCGGATACGCCGGCAGCAGCAGCAGCGCATCGCCCCGCACCAGCATGGCCGCCGACATGACCAGCCCGCTGGCCGCAGCGCAGGAGAGAAAATTTTTATTTGCGCTCGATCGAAGTGCTCGCGACCACAGCCACAGCGCCGCCAGCGCCAGCGCAATCATCACTCCCTGCGGATGCGGCTCAATGCCCAGCCACCAGCACCCCGGACTGAAAAGCCACAGCAGCGCCGCCGCCAGCGCCGCCGGTTGATCCAGCCAGTTGCGCCCGGTCTCGTACGCCAGCCAGCCCATCAGCGCAAAAGCGATCACGCTTGCGCCCGTCATCCAGTTGGCGTAATCCGCGGCCGGAATATGCAATCTTTGCAGCCAGGCGGCGAAAAATGCATAGTAGCCGGGCGACAGCGTGCGGTCATAAATGCGGTCCGCCGGCGGCCCGAAATGAATCCATCGCCAGAGTCCGAAGACATATCTCGCGCTGTCGCCTTCGCCCAGGTGCGAGCTGACCAGCGGCAGCGTCCCCGCCAGCGCCAAACCGATCAGCAGCAGAGGAATGCCCATCCGGCATATGCCGCTATGTGCCTGCGGGCCGCGCTGGCGGCGCGCCGGCTCTGGCTCATCGCGTAAGCGGCTGCGCCGCGTTGCACCCATCCCGGAGTACTCCCGCGAGGTAGGAACCAGCCTCCGCGCAACTCTGTTGCATCAGCATGGATTGCCTTCCACGATGGACAAAGCATCGGCCGAGTCGCTGCGTATTTATGCAATTTGAAAACACGGGTGGTCCATACAGGCAGCTTTATGCTTGTATGGGGCCATGCTTGACGGCCGGTTGCTTGCAATCAAATTTCAGCAATGCCCTGGTAGGTGTACGTCATCACCCGCGGCCCTCGATGGTAAAAATTTTTAAGACTGGTAATGCGAAATCCCCCTGCGGAGATGAGTTCGCTGACGTTGCGGTTCAAATGGCAGCCGCCTCCGGCATGCTTCCACGCGGGTGTCAGGCGATCCTGCCATGCCGCCACGCGGGTGTCGGGTGAACGTCCATGTTCAAGGAAAAGCAATCGCCCGGTGGGCCGTAAAACTCGTCGAATCTGCTGCAGGGCGGTCACCGGATCTGCAATCGAGCAGAGGGTCCACGTCATGACGGCGGTGTCAATGCATTGTTCGGGAAGGGGTATGGGTATTTCCGCGGATTGTGGAATGAATTCTATTTTGAATCCTAGGCCGGCGGATCTTTTGCGGGCCATGGCCTGCAGCTCACGCGATGGGTCAACGGCATAGACTTGGCGCACTTTCGAGGTGTAGAGCGGCAGATTCAGGCCTGAACCGACACCAATCTCCAGCACATCGCCTGAGGCGTTCGGCACCCACTCTGCGCGTATGCGAGCGTTCTCCTGGTTTCTCATTGCGAAATCAATGACATGGGGCAAAATGTGCTTCGCATAAAAGCCCATGGTTTATTGTTTCACGTTCAGTTTCTTGCTCCTCGCCATTCCGCCCGCGTCCCGTGGGCTCTTTTCGGATGAAGTACGGGCCCTCCTGTGCAATTCCTTGCGGGTATCAGCCTCGGGTGAACCGGGGACTTGGGACGTGGGATACGGGACTCGCTTATCCTGTTTGCATCGCTCTGCCGCTGCCAACCTCCGCTTCCGCGCCCGCGCGCGATTCATCGTCACCGCCGCCCGCTCGCGCCGCCATCGGGTTCTGGGGCCTGGTCGCGCTGACTTTTTTCACCGTCAGCGGCGGAGCCTATGGCCTCGAGCCGGTCATCGGCGGCGTCGGCGCCGTGGCCGGCCTGGCGCTCATCCTGCTGACCCCGGTGTTCTGGTCGCTGCCGACCGCGCTGGCGGTGGGCGAAATGTCGGCCATGTATCCGCTGCGTGGCGGCTATTTTCACTGGGTCCGCATTGCCCTGGGCGATTTCTGGGGCTTTCTCGAGGGCTGGTGGAGCTGGATGTTCACCTTCGTGGACATGGCTCTTTATCCCGTCCTCTGCGGCGATATTCTGGCGCAGATCTGGCCGCTGCTCACCGGCCATGTGCTGGCTCCCGCGGCGCGCATCGGCTTTATCCTGGGTTTTATCTGGCTGGCCGCGCTCATCAACGCCGCTGGCGCGCGCTGGGTTGCGAGTTATTCCTTATTCGCCATGGCGCTGGTCCTGGCCCCGTTTGTGGCCTTCATCCTCGCCGCCTGGCTTCGCGCCCATCCTCATGCCGGCGCGGGCTTCGCGCCCGTGAAAATCGTTCAGGGTGGCTGGGGTCTGGCTTTGGCCGCGGTGCTCTGGAATTACACCGGCTGGGATAATGTCGCCACCTTCGCGCCCCAGGTGCGGTGCCCCGGGCGCACCTATCCCCGCGCATTATTGGCCACGCTGGCGCTCATCGTCGTCGCCTATGTCGTGCCGGTGCTCGCCGGTCTGCATCTCAACCCGGTCACCGCCGACTGGAGCGACGGTTATTTTGTCCGTCTCGGCGCTCTCGCCTGGGGTCCCTGGCTGAGCCTGACCATGGCCATCACCGCCGTGCTCAGCGCCTGGGCGCAGTACACCAGCCAGGTCCTCTACGTCATGCAGCTTCCGGTCGAACTGGCGGCCGCCGGCTTTTTGCCCCAGATCCTGGCCCGCACCGATGCTCGCGAAGTGCCCTGGCGCGCGCTCTGGCTCTCAACCGTGCTCTACAGCCTTTTCGCGCTGGCTTCCTTCGGCCGTTTGCTGGTGGCCGATCTGCTTTTGTATTTTGCCGGCCTGTCTCTCGAGTTCCTCGCCCTGCTGGCCTTGCGCCGGAATTTGCCGCATGCCCCGCGCCCGTTTCGCGCCGCGCGCACCTGGCCGGGCCTGGTTCTTCTGTGTCTTTCTCCTTTGCTCATGGGGGGCATCAGCGTTTATTTTTCCGCCCGCCATTCGCCCGCGTTCGCCGCCATCGGGGTTGCGCTGCTGGGTACCGGCCCCGTCTGGTATTTCCTGGCCCGCCGCCGCGCAAAATTCATTCCGGCTTAAGCTTTTTCTGGAAAAAATTGCCAGCGGGAAGGTAAATAAAGGCGAAAATGACCCACATTGCCAGGTGATATTTCGCTTTGCCGGGCGAAACTTTTATGAATGTCGGGGGTTTGTCTCATTAGGCAGCAAAATTGCTCTGTTTGCTGACGGAAGATAATTTAGGGAGCTGAATTATGAACTTCTCTCGGTTGCGCTCGCTGGCCATCCTGACCTTGATCGCCCTGGCGCCGCTGGCCCTGAGCCGGGCCGCTTCGGCGCAGGTTTTTGTCAGCTTCGGCATTCACATCGGTCCGCCGCCGCTGCCGGTTTACGTGCAGCCGCCCTGTCCCGGTCCCAACCTCATCTGGCAGCCGGGCTACTGGGCCTGGAGCCCGGCTGGTTATTACTGGGTGCCGGGCGCCTGGGTCGCCGCGCCCGAACCCGGCCTGCTGTGGACGCCGGGCTGGTGGGGCTGGCGTGACGACGCCTATTACTGGAATCCCGGTTATTGGGGCCCGCGCGTGGGCTTCTATGGCGGAATCAATTACGGCTTCGGCTATTTTGGCGTGGGCTACGTCGGCGGATATTGGGATCACGACCGCTTCTACTACAACCGCGCCGTAGATCGCCTCGGCCCCGAAGATGATCACTACGCCTATTACCGGCGTGTGAACCCCGCCTGGTTCCATGGCCCGCGCGCCAGCTTCAATGGCCCTGGCGGCATTCGCGCTCGCGCCAACCGCATGCAGTTGCAGGCCGCCCGCGAACGCCGCTTCGGCGCGACCCCTGAACAGATGCGCCAGGTAACGTTTGCCCGCAGTCAGCCCCGGCTGCGCGCCAGTTGGAACCATGGCCGCCCGCCCATCGCTGCCACCGTTCGCCCGGGCCAGTTCCGCGGCGGACCGCAGCGCTTCGCCGCGCCAAGGCGCGCGCCGCAGCCGAATCGCGGCAACTGGCGCAGCTTTAATCACGGCCCCGCCCGCTCTCAGCCGGCCCGCGGCCGATTCACCCGGCCTGCCTATCGCCAGGCGCCGCGCGGCCGATACTCCCGGCCTGCCTATCGCCAGGCGCCGCGCCGGGCGGTGACCCGGCAGCGTCCACAGCGGCCGCAAGCGCGGAGGCAATATCCAAATCGCCGCGCTCCGCGCCGCGCGGCTCGGCCTGCTCCGCGCCGTGCGGCTCGGCCCGCGCCGCCGCGTCGCGGTCATGGTCGGCCGCCGCATGGCCGTGGCTTCGGCCGCTGATGCTGTAGATCAGGTCGCGGAAGCCGTACCTGCTTTACTCGGGGAGTGAAGCAGGTGCGGCTCTTTTCCTCCATCCATAAAGTGACCCTGCGACGCACCGGCCGAGTCGTTGCGGAGCTATGCGAGATTGCAGGCCCGGGGCCCCCGTCCCGTTTTGCGGGATGGGGCTTGAGGAATTGCCCTTCCATATACCATCGAAGCCGGGAACTGGAATGGCGAAGCAAGAAATGTGGATCCCCCCACTTCGTTCGGCTGCGCATCCGCTCCCCCGCATAATATCGAATATTTAAAATCATTCCGGGGAGATAATCGATTGCTGTTTTCGGTACGATCTATAGACGATGCCGAACAGAAAATCACTCCTCATATGCCTGGTTGTTTTAGCGGGTGCGGTTCCGGCCATGGCTCAACGGAAATCCCCAGCCCGTCCTCTGGGGCCCTGTGATATCTATGCCGCCGGGGGGACACCCTGCGCTGCCGCCTACAGCACCACGCGCGCCATGTATGCCGGCTATCGGGGGCCGCTCTATCAGATACGGCGGCAATCGGATGGTAAGTCCCTCAATATCGGCGTAGTCCCGCCGTCGGCCGCGAACCCGGGCGGCTACGCCGATGCGGCCGCGCAGGATGCCTTCTGCGCCCATACCTATTGCTGGATCACCATACTCTACGACCAGTCGCCCAACCATAACAATCTCACGCAGGCGCCCCGCGGCGGCTGGAGCGGTCCGGCCC
>JAKATS010000082.1 GCA_021818645.1 Acidobacteriota bacterium
ACGAGCATCTGCCGATTGCCTTCGATGTTCTCTCCGACCTTGTCAGCCATCCCCTGTTTCGCCCTGAGGATATTGACCGCGAACGCGGGGTGATTCTGCAGGAAATCAAAATGGACGAGGACAATCCTGATTACCTCGTCCACGAAATCTTTACCCAGAACTTCTGGCGCGAGCACCCGCTCGGTCGGCCCATTCTGGGCACCAAAGAGACGATGCGCAAAATGGCGCAGGACTTGCTGTTTCGCTATTACCGCGAATGCTTCACCGCCGGCAATCTGGTCGTCTCGGCCGCCGGCAATCTGGAACATGCGCAACTGGTCGAGATGACCGCGCGCCAGTTTTCTTCTCTTTCCGCGCACGCCAACGGCCATAGCCAGGTCTCGCCGCGCAATCATGCGCGCATCGTGCTGCGCAATAAAAAACAGCTCGAGCAGGTTCAGGTTTGTCTTGGCCTGCCCGCCTATCCGCTCAATCATGAAATGCGTTATGCCTGGTCGCTGCTTAACACCATCGCCGGCGGGGGCATGTCGTCTCGTTTTTTCCAGAATATTCGCGAGCGGCAGGGCCTGGCCTATGCGGTTTTCAGCGATCTCAACCCCTACCGCGACACCGGCGTTTTTCTCGCCTTTGCCGGCACCAGCGCCCAGACCGTGCCGCAGGTCATTGCTTCCATCCTGAGCGAGTTGCGTGATTTCAAATCGCGCCCGGTTCCGGCCGAGGAGTTGCGCCGCGCCAAGGACAATCTGAAGGGAAGCCTGATGCTGGGTTTAGAATCAACCGGCTCGCGCATGTCCAATCTGGCGCGACAGGAAATTTATTTTGACCGCTACGTCACCCTCGATGAAATGCTGAACCGCATTGAAACGGTGACGGCCGAGGAAATTCAGGCGATTGCCCGGGACTGCTTTCACACCGAGCGCATCGGTTTGACCGTGCTGGGCAACCTGAATGGAGTCAAAATCACCCGCGACGATCTGCAGATCTGATGCTGGATCGGCCAGGTTAAATATTTGTATGGAACCTGCCAGTCTCGTGAAAGTAATGTTCTATGGCGCGTTCCTGATTCGAGGGATACAAATAACGAATCATTTCGGCTCTGCTTTTCATGTATCCTTAAGCTTGGAATTTCCGTAACTCATAATAATAATGCTCTTGCATACTCAATCCTGGAAGCGCTGGAGCGCGGGCATTCTCCTGCTCCTGCTGCTTTTCCTGCCCTTGGCCGGCCACCATGGCCGGCGCCGGGTATCAGGCTGGATGCCTGTCCGGCGGTTGAGCCTGCCGGTATCCACGGCCGTTTTGATTCTTGATCCGGTTACCGTACCCCAGCCCTGGCTGCACCGCCCCTGGCTTACCCCCCAGCGTATTCGCCCACCGGCATACTGATCTTCTTCCCCGCTATTTTCAATCCAAATAAATCTTCAGGGTTAGTTTGCTGCTAACTCATGAATGGAATTGTGTCCCATGAAGCTTAGATTGGTTTTTTTCTTTTGCATTCTTACCGCTTGGCCAGGAGCGGCGCAGACATCGCCGATGGCGGCTCAAACCCCGTTGCATCTTACTCTGGCCGATGCGGTGAGCAGAGCCCAACAGCGCTATCCGCTGGTGCTGGCTGCCATAGCGCAGCGGGAAGCGGGTGAATCCGAGGTTAGCCTTGCGCGCGCGCAATATTTGCCCGGCTTCGGTTTAATTTCTCAATTTGACCGCGGCACCGATAACAGCCCGGCCGGATTGCTGTTTCCCTCCGCCCTGCCCTCGATCAGCGGCACCGTGGCTCCTAAGTATTATGACTGGAGCAGCGTCTGGACCAGTTCGGTCGGCGCCTATTTTAATTGGGAACTCTATGACTTCGGCCGCCGCCGCGCTGACGTGGCGTTTTATCAGGCCCTGGCCCGGCAAGCGGCGCAGCAGGAAAATCTGGCCCGCTTGCAAGCCGGTGCCCATGCCGCGGATGCATTTCTTTCTATGCTCGCAGCTCAGGCTGAGCTGCGCGTCGCTCGCGCCGATGTGGCCCGCTGGCACACCATCGATCAGATTGTCCGCGTGCTGGTAAAGCAGCAATTACGCCCGGGCGCCGATGCCTCCCGCACGGACGCCGAGCTGGCCGGTGCGCGTATCCGTCTGGCCCGTGCCGAGTCCCGCCGGCAAAACGCCCAGGCTGTTCTTGCTCAGGCAATTGGCAGCGCACGCGCCGAACTCATGCTCGATCCCGATGGCCTGCTCGTACATGCTTCCCGGGCGCCGTCTCCGGCCCAGTTGCGGGCCCGCCGGCCGGCCGCGGCTTTTCATCCCGAAGCCCGCGCTCGTCACGCCGCATTGACCGCCAGCCGTTTCCAGCTTAAGGAACTGTCCCGCGCCGATCGCCCCCGGGCCTATTTACTTGCTGCCGCCTACGGCCGGGGTACCGGCATTTCGAACCCGGGGCAGTTTTCCGGCCACCTCAATGGCCTCTGGCCCAATTCGGCCGGTAATTGGGCGGTGGGGCTGGGCCTGGAATATTCCTTTACCCGGCATTTGCTGATTCACCGCCGCCAAGCCGTGGCTCGCGCCCGTATGCATCGCGCCCAATCCCAATACCGGCAGGTGATTCTATCGCTGCGCCGCGCCCGCCGTCAGGCCGCTGCCGATCTTGCTGCCGCTCGCCAGCTCGTTCTCAACTCGCCGATCGAGCTGCAGGCGGCGCAAACCGGTGAGGCTCAGGCCCGCGCCCGTTACCGCGCCGGCCTGGCGGGCATTGTGGATCTGGCCAATGCCGAGCAGTTACTCAGCCAGGCGCAGAGTGACGATAGCCTCAGCCGGCTCGCCGTCTGGCGCTCCGTTTTGGAGACGGCCTACGCCCGGGGCAGCCTGCGTCCTTTCCTGCAATCCGTTCATGCCCAGACCGCAGCCGGAGTTCATTGATATGAATTTCATACGTGCGGCCTTGCGCCGCCCCTTCACCGTGATCGTGATCGTTATCGCCATCATCGGCGCCGCGGTCCTGGCCGTGTTGCGCATGCCGGTGGATATTTTCCCCCGCCTGGATCTGCCCGTCATTTATGTGGCCCAGCCCTATGGCGGCATGGCGCCGGCGGAAATGGAAGGCTACATCGTCAATTATTATGAGCAGAATTTTCTTTATATTTCGGGCATTGACCACATTGAATCTAAATCCATCCAAAACGTGGGCCTCATCAAACTGAGCTTTCATCCTGGCACCAATATGAGCCAGGCCATGTCGGAAACCAGTGCGTATGTGACTCGCGCCCTGGCCTATATGCCAGTCGGCACCACCCCGCCGTTTATCATGCGCTTTGATGCCGGCAGTGTTCCGGTGGGCGATCTGATTCTCTCCAGCCCCCGGCGCTCTCAGGGTGAGCTCGATGATCTGGCCCAGACCCGTGTTCGCCCGCTTTTTGCCGGACTGCCGGGCGTCTCCGCGC
The DNA here is from genome assembly GCA_021818645.1 of Acidobacteriota bacterium. Lineage (GTDB taxonomy): Bacteria > Acidobacteriota > Terriglobia > Terriglobales > SCQP01 > JAKAZV01. The sequence continues at coordinate 3,423 of JAKATS010000082.1, forward strand.
CGCCGCCTTTCGGCGGCAATCCCCGCAGCATCATCATCACGCTGAATCTCGATAAGCTCAACGCCTATCACCTCTCGCCGGATGATGTCGTGCGCGAAGTGGCCCGGGGCAACGTCGTGCTTCCCTCCGGCAATCTGCGGCTGGGCGATCAAAACCTCATTGTGCACGCCAACAGCGTGGTGGCGAGGTATCGGCAGTTGCTCAATTTGCCTTTGAAAATCGGCAGCGGTCCCACCGTGCTGCTGCGCGATTTGGCCACAATTGACGATGCCGCAGATATCGTTAGCGGCTATGCCGAGATGAACGGCCGCCGGGTGGTTTATATTCCCGTCACCAAACATGCCGAAGCCTCGACTCTCACCGTGGTCAACGAAGTCAAAGCCGCTTTGCCCCGCATGCGGCAGCAGGTGCCGGGCGATGTCAAGGTTGACTTTGATTTCGATCAGTCGGTTTATGTGCGCAATGCTCTGCATGTTCTGTTGACCGAAGGGCTCATGGGCGCGCTGCTCACCGGTCTGGTGGTCTGGCTGTTTTTGCGGGATGCCCGCAGTTCGCTGATCGTGATACTCACCATACCCTTCGCGCTGCTCGCCGCCGTGGTGGGGTTATGGGCGGCCGGGCAAACTCTGAACCTCATGACCCTGGGCGGACTTGCTCTCGCCATCGGCATTCTGGTGGATGAAGCCACGGTAACCATCGAAAATCTGCATACCCATCTCAGCCTGGGGGAGCCGGTACGCCGTGCCGTAGTCCAGGCCGGCGGCGAAGTCTTTTTTCCTCAACTGCTGGCCATGCTCTGTGTGATCGCGGTTTTTCTGCCCTCGTTTTTCATGACCGGAGTCAGCCGTTCGCTGTTCATTCCGCTCTCGCTGGCGGTCGGCTTCGCCATGGTGGCCTCCTTTGGGCTGACCATCAGTCTGGTGCCGGTGCTGGCGGCGCGTTTTCAATATCATCCGGCCACACCCGCAACTTCACTGCTGGCGCCCGAGGCTCCGGCCGGTGCGCGTGTCGGATTCGATCGTCTCCGTCGGCGCTTTCAGTCCGCGCTCCGGCGGCTGATGCGCCGCCCCCGCACCGTCCTCGGACTCTATCTCGGACTTTCGCTGCTGCTGATCGGCGGACTGGCCGGCTGGGTGGGTACCGATCTGTTTCCCCAGGTGGAAAGCGGCCCGTTTCAAATCCGCCTCCGGGCCCCGGTGGGCACTCGCCTGCACCGCACGGAAGCTTATTACCAGCAGGCGCTGGCTCTGGTGCAAAAAGCCGCCGGCCCCGGGAATATCCAGGCCACCCTGGGGTTTGTCGGTACCCAGCCGCGTTCATATCCCATTAACACCATATATCTCTGGACCAGCGGGCCCTATGAAGCGGTCATGCAGGTCGCCCCGCGTTCCCAGGCTCATATTCAACTACAAGCCTTCGAACAAAAACTGCGGGCAGAGTTCGCCCGGCAAATACCCGAACTGCAGATATCCTTCGAGGCCGGCGATGTGATCAGCCAGGTGATGAACCTGGGCTCGCCAACACCCATCGCCATCAATATCACCGGATTCAACCTCGCCGCCGATCATGCCTACGTGCAAACCATTCGTGCTGCGCTCGCCCGGATTCCCGAGTTGCGTGATATTCAGTCCGGCCAGCCGTATCGCTATCCCGCTGTGCTGATTCATGTGGACCGTGATCGTGTCGCCCAGTTGGGCGTCAGCCTGGCCCAGATCGGCCGCTCGTTAACCGAAGTCACCGCATCCAGCCGTTTTGTGGCCCGGAATTTCTGGCAGAATCCCCGCTCCGGGCTCACTTATCAAGTGCAGGTGCAGGTGCCGCCCGCCCAAATGCTCTCGCTCGACCAGTTGCGCAACCTGCCTTTGGCCGATCCTCGCCGCGAGGAAGGACCGGGCGCTCCCGCCAAACCGGTGATGCTGGGCGATATTGTGCAGCCGCAGCGGGGTTTTGTTCCTGGCGAATACGATCACTACAACATGCAGCGCATGGTCAGTCTGACGGCCAATATTTATCACGACGATTTAGGCCATGCCGCCGGCGATATCCGCCGGATGCTGGCGCGCCTGCCTGCCCCCCCGCGTGGCGTGCGGGTGGAGCTGATCGGGCAGGTGTTGCCGATGGATCAGACCTTGTCCGGCCTGCAAGTCGGCCTGGTGCTGGCAGTTTTTGTCATCCTGCTGCTCATGATGGCCAGTTTTCAGTCCTGGCGCCTCGCGGTGGTGGTTGTCTCGGCCGCGCCGGCGGTGCTGGTCGATGTGCTGGCGGCTTTGGCCCTGACCCGCACCACCTTGAATATTGAATCCTTCATGGGCGCCATC
>JAKATS010000173.1 GCA_021818645.1 Acidobacteriota bacterium
GAATCCCGGCCGGCAAATGCGCTGACCAGCATCAGCAGCGATGAGCGCGGCAGATGGAAGTTGGTGAGCAAGCCATTCACCACCAGAAAATCATCGCCGGGCATGAGAAACAGGTCGGTGGCACCGGCGCCGGGCGCAACTTCGCCGGCATGGACGCGGGCGCAGGCTTCGAGCGCGCGCAGCGCGGTGGTGCCGACGGCCAGAATTCGACGGTGCTGGCGGCGGGCGGCGGTGACGGCTGCCGCGGCATCGGGGGGAATCTCATAGGATTCGCGGTGCAGTTGCCGCCGGGCGATCTTATCTGCATCCACCGGCTGAAACGTTCCCAGCCCGATCTGCAGATTAATAAAGGTCAATTCCACCCCGATGGCGCGCAGCCGGTCGAGCATGGCGGAGTTAAAGTGCAGGCCGGCGGTAGGAGCGGCCGAGGATCCGGCGGTGCGGGCATAGACCGTCTGATAGCGTTCGCGGTCACGGGCATCGCCGGCCGGCGAACCCGCGCGGCTGATATAGGGAGGCAATGGAGTTTCACCCACCTCGTTCAACCGCTCATAAAAATCGCCTTGCCACTGCAGGCGAATCTGACGCATGCCGCGCTCGCCACGGCCCACGATTTCGCCCGTCATCACGGGTAAGCAATCGGGAACGGAGGCGCCAGGCGGATCAAAGCGCAAGGCTTCGCCCACCGGCAGCTTGCGTCCGGGGCGCACCAGACAATTCCACAGGTCCGATTGCAGGCGCTCTAACAGCAAAACTTCCACGCGCCCGGGTGGCGAGGCCACTTTTCCTGCCTCGCCGTTCCCATGGCCATGGCGTGCAATGCTCCGGCGCGGGTCCCGCGCCGCCCCGGAGCGCGGGCCCAGGCGATTACCATGCAGCCGGGCGGGAATAACACGGGTTTCGTTAAAGACCAGCAGATCGCCGGAATGGAGAAACTCCGGCAGATCGCGAAAGACGGCATCGTAAAATGCGCCGCTGGAGCGCTCCAGGCGCAGCATGCGTGAAGCATCCCGCGGTTCCACCGGATGCTGCGCGATCTGGTCCGGCGGCAAATTGAAATCGAAGTCGTCCAGCTGCATGCAAGGAATCTGCGAAGCGATCCGCTTCCCATACCCGGGCTACCGATGAAGCAATAATACAATTCGCCAACAAAATCAGATTACGGCTATACTGGCCCACGTTCAATTCCTGCAACCCCATGAATTACAAAAAACCTGCGTTCACGGCACTGATGGTTCTGGCGGCGCTCGGCGCGGCCCGGGCGCAATTTCCCGGCATGAAGATGACGCCGGCGCAGCGTGCGCGCTACCAAGCACAGCAGCGCGCCACCCAGGCCGACCATCGCTATATGATGGACATTCTGCATCTGAAATGGCTGCGGCCGGGCGCCAACGGCATGAACCCCAAGGCGCCCAATTATCAGAACACCGATGAAGCCAAGGCTAATCCGTATCCGAATCTGCCCAACCCGCTGATTTCGAATACCGGCATAAAAATCACCACCCCCGCGCTGTGGTGGAAGCTGCGCCGGCCGGAAATTGAGCAGGATTTTGACCGCGATATTTATGGCTATGTTCCGCGTGACACGCCGAACGTGACCTGGATACCGATCGGGCAAAAGCGCCTGATGCGGCATGGCAGCCTGGTCCTGCGGCAGCATTTGATCGGCCATATCGCCAACCCGAAATATCCGGCGTACACGCTGAATATTCCCCTGACCGTAACGGTGCCGGCCCGTGCCGGCGGACCCGTGCCGGTATTGATTCATTTCGGTTTTTCTTTTAACCCCAAAGTCATGAAAGCTTTTCTGGCCATGCTGCAGGCGCGCGGAATCAAGTTCCCCACGCCGAAAGGGCCGGGATGGCAGCGGCAACTGCTCGAAGCCGACTGGGGCTATGCGGTTTTAAGCCCCACCGATGTGCAGGCCGACAACGGCGCGGGGTTACGCCACGGCATTATCGGCCTGATGAATCATGGCCGGCCGCGGCGGCCGGAGCAGTGGGGCGCGCTACGGGCGTGGGCCTGGGGCGCCAGCCAGGTACTGGATTATCTCCAAACCGATCCGCGGGTCAATGCCAAAGAAGTAGGCATTGAAGGACTGTCGCGTTACGGCAAAGCGACGCTGGTGACGATGGCCTACGATCCGCGCTTTGCCATCGCCCTGGTGGGTTCTTCCGGAAAAGGCGGGGCGGCGCTGTATCGCCGGCATTTCGGAGAGCAGATGGGCAATCTCGCCGGCTCGGGCGAGTACCACTGGTTTGCCGGGAATTTTCTCAAGTTCGACGGCAAGCTGAACGCCAGCAATCTGCCGGTGGATTCCCATGAGCTGATCGCCATGTGCGCGCCGCGGCCGATCTTTATCAGCTATGGCAACCCCAAGGTGGAAGGGCCATGGGTGGATTCGCGGGGTTCTTTCATGGCCGCCGTGGCGGCCGGGCCGGTGTACCGGCTGCTGGGCAAAAAAGGCCTGCCGACCAATGTCATGCCGCCGCTAGGCGTGGCGCTATTGAGCGGCGATATCGGCTGGCGGAGGCATCACGGCCCGCACACCGATCTGCCCAACTGGCCGGCATTCATGAAATTCGCGGCCAAATACATCAAAGCGCCGCCGTTCAAGCAATAGCCCCAATTTATGAGTTCTGCAATCCTGCTGCTGGCGCTGCTGCTGCCGCCTCACCCGGCCGCCCACTGGGTGGGGACCTGGGGCACGGCACCGCAATTAGTCGAGCCGCGCAACCTGCCGCCCGCGCCCGGGTTAAGCCAGGCCACGCTGCGGCAGACGTTTAAAGCCAGCCTGGGCGGGCGGATTCTGCGGTTGCATTTATCGAACCGCTTCGGCAACGCGCCGCTGGAAATCCGGGGCGCAGAAATCGCCCTGCCCGCGGGTCCGGACGCGATTGTGCGCGCCAGCCGGCGCCGGCTAACGTTTCATGGGCGCCAGGCGATCACAATTCCCGCCGGCGCGGCGGCCGTTTCCGACCCAATTGCCTTTCGCCTGCGGCCGCTTTCCGAGTTGACCCTGACGCTCTACTTTGGCGCCACGCCCCGGAACGTAACCGGTCATCCCGGCTCGCGCACCACCACCTATCTGGAAAAAGGCGATTGGCTGAGCGCGCCGGCGCTGCCCGATCCGGCCACGACGGTGCATTGGTACATCATGACCGGCGTGGACGTGCTGCGGCATCATGCCGCCGCGGCCGTGGTCACGTTTGGCGATTCCATCACCGATGGCTATGGCACCACCACCGACGGCAACGACCGCTGGCCCGACGATCTGGCGCGCCGGCTGCAGGCGCATGCCCCGACCCGCACAATCGGGGTGCTGAACGAAGGCATCGGAGGCAACTGCATTCTGCGGCCCTGCCTGGGACCGGCGGGCGTGGCCCGGTTCCGGCGTGACGTGCTGCATCAGGCGGGAGTGAAATGGGTGATCCTGTTCGAGGGAGTGAATGATATCGGCACCTCCCGGCATTCCGTAGCCAGCCAACTGATCGCGGCCGACCGGAAGCTGATTGCGCTGGCGCATGCGCATCATTTAAAAATCTATGGGGCGACTATCACGCCATTCGGCAAATCTTTTTACGATTCACCGGCGCATGAAGCCGACTGGCGCAAGCTGAACCACTGGATCCGGCATGGCGGCGCCTTTGACGGGGTGGTTGATTTTGCCGCCGTGGCCCGCGATCCGGCCCACCCGGATCAGTTACTGCCGGCGATTGATCATGGCGATCATCTGCACTTCAACCCGGCCGGGTATGCGCGGCTGGCGCTGGCGATTCCGCTGGCATGGTTTCGATAAACGCGGATTCAACCAGGCGGCAAATTCGGAATATCGGCATCATCCCGAGCATTCAATGTCCATAGCTGCGCTTGATGCTGCAGAGCACACGCGGCACTGGCTCAATCCTTTTCCCGGTTTCCGGCTCGCGGCAACGCGCGATCAATCCGTGCACTTACCGTGCCTCATATGCTCGAATGGCACTGCGCACGAAGGCGCTTTTGGGCTGGCTTCAACGGCGGGCTGTCAGATTCAGACGCCGTGTGGTTTCTTCATCCAGAGGTGTTGCCGGGACGGTGGCGCAGCCAACATTTTTGTAACTTTGCGCTATAATGAGCCGTCTGAAGATAGAGCTATCATGCAGATGTACGGGATACGGGGTAAAGGCACGCTGCACCGCCTGGCCACCTGGGCGGGGATCTTATTGGTCCTTTGCCTGACGGCGCACGTCACGGTACATCGCGCCCTGGATTTCGCGCAGCATAAATCCAACAGCCGCTGCGCGATTTGCCAGGCAGGGCGCAGCGCCGCTCCCATGCCGATAGCGCTCTACCGGCCTTCGCAGCCTCAACGGGCCGCGGTTCCGCTTATCGCGGCCGCGGTCTGGCGCGAGCAGACCCTCTGGCATTTTCCGCTATTGCATCGCCCGCCACCGTCCGCCTCCCGCAGCTAAGCTCCTTTTCCCATTTCCAAAGCCTTTTTGCCTGAAGCATGGCTTTTTCCATGCTGCACGGGTGTATTTATGAACTCATTGCAAGTTCCGGCTGCACGCCGGACGCGTGGCCTATGCGCCGCCGGGCTGGCTGCATTCATCATGGCACTGCCGCTGACGGCGCAGACGCCGAAGCCAAAACCGGCCGCTGCGCGCCGCGCGGCGGCCGCCTCCAATATGAAGCTGACGCTGGGCGAGGCGATCCGGCTGGCGCTTGCGCATAACCACGCGTTGCAGGCCGAATATGGCAACGTGCTGGAATCCGAGGCCGACCAGATCACCGCCAATCTGCGCCCCAACCCCACCCTGACCTGGGATGCGTTGTATGTACCGATCTTCAGTCCGAGTCATTTTTCCACCAACTTCCTCAACCAGGTGCAGGAGTTCGACGTGGGGCTGGGCTATACCTGGGAGCGCGGCGGCAAAAGGCAGAAGCGGCTGGCGGTGGCGCGGCAGCGGACGGCGGTGCAGAACTGGCGCTACCAGGCTGCCCAACGAGGACTGGCGTATGCGGTGGCGCAGCAGTACATCGCAGCCCTGCTGGCGCAGTCGAGCCTGCGTTTCGCCCAGCGCAACCTCAAAGGATTTGAGAAATCTCTCGCGATCTTACGGCAGCGCTATCGCGCGGGCGCGGTCAGCGAAGGCGATTACCTGAAGATCAAGCTGCAAAGCCTGCAATTTCAGAGCGATGTGGCGCGGGCGCGGCTGGCGCTGGCCCAGGCGCGGGCGGGATTGCGTCCGCTGCTGGGGGGGCCGCAGGCGGCGCCGCGGCATTATCAACTGGCCGGCCATCTGCATTTTCATGTGCTGCGGCCGCAAAAAGCGGCGCTGGAACTGCTGGCGCTGCGCAAGCGCCCGGATTATCAGGCGGCGCGGCAGACCGTGCAGGAAGCGGAAAGCCGGCTGCGGCTTTCCCGCGCCAATGGCAAACAGGACCTGAGCTGGAATGCCACCTATACCCATGTGGGCGGGGTCAACGAGGCCGGCTTTACCTTTGGCCTGCCCTTGCCGATTTTCAACCGTAACCAGGGCGGCATTGAGCGCTCGAGTTACGCCATAGCGCAGGCGCAGCAGGCGGAACAGGCAGTGGGCGAAGACGTGCTGGCCCAGGTCCGGGCCGCTTATGCAGGACTGCGCAGCCGGGCGCACATCGTGCGCCTCTACCAGAGCTATCTGCCGCTGGCCCGGCAGTCGCTGACCATCAGCGCCTACGCCTACCAGCGCGGGGCCACCAGCCTGCTCA
>JAKATS010000072.1 GCA_021818645.1 Acidobacteriota bacterium
CTGCCCGCAAAAAATCCCGTCACGGCGGTAGTAATCAGTGTGGCCTTCCAGTGCCGGGCCGCCTGTTCGCGCCAGTCCAGCCCGCTCTGAATCTGCGATCGCAATAGGCGGAAAGTCTGTTCCAGCCGGAAACGCCTGCGATCCAGGCTGCGATTGATCTCAGCGGGATTGGGAGCGGTGGCCATAAATGTCTCTTATTATTTCCGGCACTGCATGCGAGCCGAAAGTAGGCCGGCCATTGCCGTCAGGCTCAGTACTGCAATCAGCACGGGCGTAAGATTCCGTTTTTTCCCCCGTTCGCTTTTCATCTCCGCAAACCATGTCTGGGCAATTTCGGGCCAGCTTCTACCGCTCGAGCGCAGCCGCAGAAAGCGGTAAAGATAACCGGCGCCGCGCCCCCAGCGCTCGGCCCGTCGTTGCCACGGGTTGGGCATGGTCAAGAGCGGGGTTGTGGAATTGCCGGCAGCCGCGCCTTCGGGTGGAAGTCCCGTATCCATGTATCAATCTGATGCAGATGAGATGGGAAGGTTGGGTTCAATCGCGGCCGGTCGGGCCGCGCCGGGCATTATGCGGGTAGGCCAGCTTTCCATGCCCAGTAGCGGCGCGAGCATAACAAGGCGTAATGCGTTCCAGAGCCGAAAACCATGAGGAAGGTGAATAACCAGAGCAGGCGCGTCAAGAACCAGGGCTGCAATGGATTTCCGATCGCGTTGACGATGGTGATGCCCAGCGTCAGCAATTCGGTCAGCGTGGTCAGCTTGCCCCAGCGGGTGGGGCGAAAATCGCCAAATCCGGCCTTGCCGAAGAGCGTGACCGCGAGGATCACAATGCTGGCGTCGCGGGTAAATACCAGAACGCTGATCAGCGGCGGCATGAAGTGGCGTATTGTCAGGCCCAGAAACAAGCTCGCCGCCAGCAGTTTGTCCGCAATGGGGTCCAGATAAAATCCCAGCGCCGTGGCTTGCCCGCGATGCCGGGCCAGCCAGCCATCCAGGGCATCGCTGCCGGCCGCTGCCGCCAGCAGCGGGATCGCCAGCCGAAACCACCCCTGGGCTATCGCCCAGGCCAGTGGGGGCAGCAGCAGCAGGCGCAACGAGGTCACCAGATTGGCCGGCACTTTCCAGTCCCGCCACTGCGGGCGGGGCGCCGGCGAAACCTTCGATGCGGTGGACAAGGGCGGCATGGATGTACGGATCGTGGCCCGGTAAACCCCGACTGATTCATTTTAAACGTCTGCGCCGGGATCCTCATCCAGCAACGCGGGTGGCAACAGCGGCCCCGCCACTCGGTTCGGCCCTTTGTATATTAATTGCATGCCTGCGCATGATTTGGAATGGCGCCTGCGTCCGGCCGGAGCCGGCGACTTCGAACCCCTGTGGCAGTTGGATCAAATCTGTTTTTCTGCAGAAATCCGTTATTCCCGGCAGGAATTGCGCGATGTATTGAGTATGAGCGGCTGCCGGACCTGGGTTTTGGAAGTGTTTTCCGCTATGGAAACACCCTGGGTGGAAATGGCCGGTTTTATCACCGCCCGGGCGGGAAAGCGATACGGCCATCTGATGACACTCGATGTGGCGCCCGATTGGCGGCGCCAGGGCGCCGGCGGGGTGTTGCTGCGGCAGGCGGAAGCGTACGTCGCCGGGCAGGGGTTGCGGAAAATGCTGCTCGAAGTCGAGGTGGAAAACCACCCCGCGCGCGCGTTTTACCAGCATGCGGGCTACCGCGAGCTGCGGCTGCTTTCCGACTATTACGCTCCCGGCGTGCATGGCATGCTCATGGATAAAAAGCTGGGGCATTCAATTTTCGATGATCCCACCACGGCGGTGGTATAGTTCATTCCCCGATACGGTACACTACTTGCGCTACAAACTCGCTGGCTGCTTGATTTCAGGCAGGACGAGGTTTGATTTTGTGCCACGCAATTTATGTCCGGCTTCAGCACCAGACCGGCGCACGACGCGGCGTTCGGTGAAATCTACACTACCCTGCGCACCATGGCGGATGCCTACATGCGCCGTTTCCCCAATGAAGTCACCCTCCAGGCCACTGCGCTGGTCCATGAAGCTTATCTGAAGCTGGTCCGCGAATCCAAAACCTATGCGGATCAGGAACATTTTGTGCGTACCGCCGCCATGGCCATGCGCCAGATCCTGGTGGACCATGCCCGCGCCCGGAACAGCCGGAAACGGGGCGGAGGGGCCGAACAGATCACCTTCGGCGGATTCGAAATCGCCGCTCCCGGCGGCGTGGATGTGCTGCTGATTCATGACGCTTTGCTTCGCCTGCAGGCCTGGGATCCGCGCCAGTCGCAAATCGTAGAGTTGCGCTGTTTCATGGGGCTGAGCGTGGCCGAAATCGCGCAGAACCTGCATATTTCCGAAGCCACGGTGAAGCGGGACTGGGCCATGGCTCGCGCCTGGCTGGAGCGGGAACTCAACCCAAAATGACATTGAACGATTGGGCCCGCTTGAAAAACTGGTTTGGCGAAGCCCTGGAAGCCGGCCCGGAGCGGCGCGCCCAGGTCGTGGCCCGCGTGCGCGCCGAAGCTCCGGCATTGGCCCTGGAACTCGAATCGCTGCTGGCGACTCACGACTCTCATTCCCTCACCACCATTGAGCTCACGGTTCGTCCGCTGACCACGCCGGAAATGTTTCCCCAGGGATTGCCGGCCGGCGCGCTCATCGGCCCCTACCGCATTTTGCGCGAACTGGGGCGCGGCGGCACGGGCATTGTCTTCCTTGCCGAGCGCGGCGATGACGAATTTCACCGTCCGGTGGCCCTCAAGCTGCTGCGTTTCGGCTTGCCGCGCAACCCATCCGGCGCCCCTTCCGGTCTCACCCTCGAACGCGGTTCGCTGTCACGCATGCAGCATGGCAATATCGCCATTTTGCTGGACTGGGGTGTCAATTCTGACGGCTTGCCCTGGATGGCCACGGAGTTTGTCGAAGGCGAACCGATCAGTGAATTTTGCCGTTCGCACCGCCTGGCTGCAAGCGCCATCCTGGAGTTGTTCACCCAGGTTACCCAAGCCGTGAGCTATGCCCATCAACGCGGCATTGTTCATCGCGATCTCAAGCCCGGCAACATTCTGGTGAATCGGGAAGGGACGGTCAAGCTGCTCGACTTCGGTATCGCCCAGCCAATGGATGGCGATGCCGGCCGGGCAAACGGCCTGAAATTCACGCCCCTCTTTGCCAGCCCGGAGCAATTGGCCGGCCAACCGGCCACTCCGGCCAGCGACGTTTACTCGCTGGCTGTGGTTCTGGGCCAGCTCCTGTCCCGGTCCCTGCCGCCCGACTTGGCCTGCATTCCTCCCGGGTTAAGGCTCATTCTGCAGCATGCCCTGGAGCCCGAGCCGGAGCGGCGTTATGCCTCCGTGGAACTTTTTCAGGCTGATCTTCGGCGCTACTCTCAACATCGCCCCCCGCGCGCGATTTCCATTTCCTGGCCGCGCCGCGCGTCTCTTTTTCTCCACCGGAACCGGAGGCCGGTGGCGCTATTGGCCTTGATGGGTGCGTTCACTGCCGGTATTGGTTTTTGGTTTTCCCGGTCGGCATCCCCGGCGCTTACGGTGCCGGCGCGGCCGCCGGCGGCCATCAGTTTTATGGGTCAGCCCCTGCATGCCAGCTCGACGTTGCCGCTGCGGGTTGCCTGGGCGCAGCCGGCGCAGGTGCGGTCGGTTTCGGTGGTCACGCAGGGGGTGCCCAATCTCGATTTCACCAGTCCGGATGCTTCCGCTTGCGCCGGCGATTTTTCCGCCGGTGCAAGCTGCGTCATGCACATCCGGTTTTCGCCGAGTTCCTTGGCCATCCGTTTGGGCGCGGTCCTTTTCCGGGACGCATCCGGCAAGGTTTTGAACACCCAATATATTTATGGAGGTGGAATCGGAGGCAAGTCATGGACCCTGAGCGCCAGGCCCAGGCGCATTGTATCCGGTTTGAACTTCGCCCGCGGGCTCAGCACCGACGGCCGGGGCGATGTTGTTTTCATCGAAGCCCGCGGCCACACCCTGGATGAAATTCCGGCGGGCAGTTCCAGCAAGCGCATCCTGGCGCGCATGCCCTTGATTTTTGGCAGCGGAGCTACCGCCGTGGATGGGGCGGGGAACATCTATTTCAGTTCCGCCGCCGCCCATGCAGTCTATGAAATGCGGAATGGCGCGCCCAGGCTGGTCGCTACGCTGCCCGCCGACATTCGGCTCGACAATAACTTGTCGGTGGATGGAGCCGGCAATCTTTATACCAGCGATGACGAAGGCGGCATTTATATGATCGCCGCCCACTCGCATCGCGTGGTGCGCCTGTATCCGGGGAATCAAGGGCACCGTTTCATCGCTTTAGACTCGGATCTCGATGGCACCCTGTATTGTGCCGATTACTATGCCAATCGGCTCTACCAACTGGTTCCAGGCAGTTCGAAATTATTGCGGATGACCGGTCCCGATGCCCATCTGAATCAGCCTCATGCCCTTCTGCTGTTGAGCGGCGGAGTATTGCTGGTTGGCAATGATATTCCCAACGGCCACATCCTTCGCTATCCCATTGCCAATTTGCGGGATTCCGTATTGCCGGCCCTGGGCAATCAGAGCCTGGCTGGTTTTGATGGAACCCGCATTTTTTCCGTTGTCAACAATCACCGGATTTACGAGTACTCAGTTCAGTCCATACCCCAATCATGAAATACAGCTGTTTCGCTGCAAGGTCCGCAGCCGTCGAGACGTGCTGGGGCTGGGGCTCCCGCCTCACGCAGTGAGGTGGGGCGGATAGCAATGGCCCATCCTCTGGATAACGGCTGGGGCAATTGAATCTGGCTTGATGAGACAGGTTCTGGAATGGCGAAGCAAAAAAGTGGCCCCGCCACCCTTCATGCGACAATATAGGTTCGCCTTGCCGGGAGCACGCAGGTTTTCCCGTCAGGACAATCCTCCCGGCCGCGGCCGGAAATTCACTGGATCGGAGTTAGGCAGCATGGCGTTTTCAGCCACTCAAATGCGTCCGGGCATGGTCATTATCCACGATAAGGATCTGCATTCAGTCTTCAGCATCACGCATCGCACTCCCGGAAATCTGCGTGCCTTCGTGCAGGCCAAGCTGCGCAATCTGCGCACTGGCGCCATGATGGAGCACCGCTTCCGTTCGGAAGACAAGATCGAACGCGCCGTCCTCGATGAGACCGAAATGGAGTATTTATATCAGGATGGCAGCGACTATCATTTCATGAACACCGAAACTTACGACCAGGTGCATCTGTCCGCCGACACCCTGGGCGATGCGGTGAATTATTTAACCCCCAACCTGCGCATCCAGGTCGCATTTTATGAAGGCAGGCCGGTTTCGGTCGATCTGCCGGCCACGGTGGATATGGAAGTGATTGAGACCGAGCCCAGTTTGAAAGGCGCTACTGTTTCCAATGTCACCAAACCCGCCAAAATGGAAACCGGTCTGGTGGTGCAGGTGCCGCCCTTCATTGGCAACGGCGAAAAAATCCGCATTGATACCGCCGAAGGCAAGTATCTGGAACGCGTAAAATAAACCCCGCATCCATTTCAATATTCTGCGCTGGCCCGGCGATGATCCACGTTGTTGATGAATGACGAATGGCGATGGCTATGACGCTTTCCGGATTTTCGTGGCTGGGCTGGCGGCGGGGAACGGTTACGAATCA
>JAKATS010000346.1 GCA_021818645.1 Acidobacteriota bacterium
CTCGTGGTCCGTTGGGAATATCACGTCGAGAACTTCCTTGGCATGGTTCAATTGGGCTGCCTCAAAATCCTGCTTCGTCGTTTATGAGATGGGTTGTAGGGGTAAAACGCATGCCACATATTTATGGTCGAATAATATACTAAAATTTTATAGACGTTAACGCATGAAGGGGTTGATTGCACCGAATATTGGGATTTGGCCGAAGTGTATACCTTGATTGACGCTCTGTACCTGATATGTGCCGGTAACAGCCGAAATAACAGGGAATCGTCTGGTGCTGATATCGTCATAATTCCCATTATGGGAATTAATTATAAATATTATTTTGTTATCCCGCAACTTATCCTTGACTCCAGCGTCATTACCTGAGTAGGGGGAAGTGTATCGCTCGCTTCGCCAGGTCCCATGTCTGCCTGATAGCTCCGTGGTTTGGGTCCGCTGTTTCGCTCTGCTCGGTTCAGTCCACGTTCTGCGATTTTCAGTCCCCAACCCACGGTCTAGAGCCCACAGCCCACGGTCCATGTTTCAACCCCGGCCTTCAGCCGGGTCCATCCTGCCCGATGTCTCAGGTTAACTATGTTTGGTGTAAAAACATCAACCCGCCCCTCTTCGATAATCCGTTCCGCTTCGATACCTGACTATCAGTTCACTCCCGCCCAGCAGCGCTACCTGGAAATTCTCCAGTGCGCCGAGCATGACTGGAGCATCTCCCGTATCTGCACCGAGGCCGGCATCCACCGGGCCAGCTATTACCGCTGGCAGCGCGAGCCCGGCTTCGCCTACCAGCTTGCCAAAGTGGCCGTCCGTCACATCTCCGTCTCGGCGCCCGTCTTTTTCGCCCGCGCCATGAACTCCGCCCTCGAAGGCGGCCGGCCGGTTGTCTGGAACTCCATGTTCCGCTTCCTCACCACCCCCAGGGCCATGGAAGCGCTCCAGGCCAACCTCGCCGCCCTCGCCCAGCTCGCCGCTTCCGAAGGCGAAAGCAATACCAAAAAATGGGATGCCAACCAGGATCTCGGCCCCCATCATCGCGCCGCTGCCCGCGAAAAACTTCTCACCGTCGGCCGCTCCAGCGAGCCGCGCGAGCTGGAGGACTTCTACGAGCCGGCCGCCCGGGCCTCGCGCGAAAAGTCGGAGCCGGAAGCTCCCCGCTCGGTGGCGTCCGCACCGCTGCCGCCTTCCCATCCCCTCGCCGGCGTGCCGCCGTTGAAGGAAATGGCGCATGTCGAGCCGGAGTCTGCGAAGCCGGACGGGGAGAAACCGGAACCGGTGGTGACCAATCCCGGCGAGCGTCTGTCCTGGCGTCCAGGCCGTTTCCCTTGGAAGAGTTACCATCGGGAACTGCTCTCCCGGAACAACCGCTGCAACGTCCGTCTGGTTCTGGCCGGCGCGCGCCTGCGGCAGTTTCTGCTGCCCGGTCAGTTGATCCTGGCCTGAGCGGGCATGCTCCCGCGCGGCGCAATCACTGTTCTCGGCGTACTTCCTGTACTCGTCGTATTCGCCGTACTTGCCATTGCTCCGCAGCGGTCGTGGGCTTGCATTCGAATGGGTTCGTCTCCCGTTCGTATCCTCACCCCGCCGTCATCATTTTTTAATCAAGGCTCCTGACGCATCCATGCTGCTTTTCTAATCCGCATTCCGATCCGCAAGAGCTCGAATTTTTTCTGCTTGCGTTGCCTGCCCGCTCAGTGTGTCTCTATGCGCTCGAATTTTCAAATTCCGGGATCCGGATCAATCGCCCGCATGTCATCCGAGGTTCTGCAAGAAACTCCAGCTCTGTTTCATGCGGCTCAATGCGACAGTTTGCCCGTTTCTCAAATCAGAATCCGCATGTATGATCTTTCGAATATTCAGTGCTTTGCCGGTAGTTTAGGGGTTGGTTGATCCGCGGCGTTGTCGCATCATCCGGCACAGCTTCGCTGATTTATTTGGGCAGCCAGTGCAGCAGATTTCCCGGCAGAATGCCCAGCCACAGGACCACCGCGGCGCAGCAGATTGCGCCCAGCGTCCAGGCCGGTGAAGCGGCGATGGGCAGCAGCTCACCCTCGGCCGGCCGCATATACATATACACCACCACGCGCAGGTAATACCAGGCCGCAATCACTGTATTGACCAGGGCCACAATCGCCAGGCCGATGAGATGAGCCTGAAACGCGGATTGGAAGATATACAGCTTGCCCAGGAATCCGCCGGTGAAGGGAACTCCGAGCAGCGAAAGCATGAACAGCGTCATCGCCAGCGCCAGCCCGGGATGCCGTTTTCCCAGTCCCGCAAAATCGCTGAGCTGGGTGAAACGCTCGCCCCGGTTCGCGACCCTCGCGATCACGGCGAAGGCGCCCAGGTTCATCGCGGTATAGACCGTCAGGTAAAACAGAATCGCGCCCACGCCCGCTCCGCTCATCCAGCCGGCGGCGTCCGCCGTCTGCCCCGGCTGCAGCGTCGGCGCCGGGTTTTGCGCGATCACCGCGAAGGCAACCAGTATGTAGCCGGCCTGGGCTATGGAGGAGTAGGCCAGCATGCGCTTGAGATTGGTCTGCCGCAGGGCGGCGATATTGCCCAGGCTCATCGAGAGTATCGCCGCCACCCACATCAGCCAGAACCATTGCTGGTGATATCCGCGCAGGCCGATGTAAAAAACGCGCAGCAGGATGATAAACGCCGCGGCCTTGGCCGCGGTCGAAATGAATCCGGTGACTAGCGCGGGCGCGCCCTGGTACACATCCGGCGTCCAGACCTGGAAAGGCGCGGCCGATACCTTGAAGCCCAGGCCGACGAAGATCAGGGCCGCGGCAAGCGGAATCAGGCTGCCCGGCGCTAGTCCGCCGGCGGCCATCTTGCCGGCCAGCCCCTGGCCGATGGCGGGCAGGCTGACGCTCGCGCTGGCGCCGTACAGCAGCGCGATGCCGTAAAGGAAAAACGCCGTGGCAAACGAGCCGAGCAGCAGATATTTCAATGCCGCTTCCGTGGATTCCGCCGCGTGCCGCCGGTAGGCGCAAAGCACGTAACTGGAAATCGAGCTGATCTCCAGTCCGATGAAGGTCAGGATCAGGTTTTCCGAGTTGGCCATCAAGCCCATGCCCACCGCGGCGAACAGCAGCAATGCGTAAAATTCTCCGCGGGGATGCTCCTGCACGCGCAGGTAATCCATGGCCAGCAGCGTAACCACCACCACCGTCGCCAGCATCAGAATGTGAAAATAAATCGAGATCGCATCCCAGCTCACCATGCCGGCGAAAGCCGGTCCGGGATCGCGGATGAGGTAAATGCTGGCCCCCAGCGCCAGTAGCGAGCCGATGAAGGCCAGCGTGCCGGCGAGTTTGCCGCGGCTGCCGCCGCGCGCCGCGCCCTCGATCATCAGGATCAGCGCGCCGAATACGGCGAGAATGATCTCCGGCAAAATCCGCAGATAATCCAGATAGGAGGCGGGCATCAGCGTCCTCCTCTGCGCCCGGCGCGGGCTGGCAGCCAGTGCGCATGGGAACTTGATAATTGATTCAGGCTGAGGGCCGGCGTCGAAATGCTGGACTGGCTGAGCTCGCTCGCGACCGGAATCACCGGGCGCAGGAACCAGGGCGAGGCCACGCCCATGGCCAGCATCAAAGCCGCCAGCACCGCCAGCAGCAGCCCTTCCCGGAAGCCGATGTCGGTCATCTTTTGCACCGCGGCCGGGGCTTCGCCCCACAGCGTAGCCCGTGTCCAGCGCAGCAGATACATCACCGACAAAATCACGCCGGTGGTCGCGACGGCGGCCACGCCATGGCGGACCAGGAACGAGCCCAGCAGAATGAGGAACTCGCCGACAAAGCCGTTCAGCAAGGGTAATCCCGCGGCGGCCAGCATCACGACCACGAAAAATCCGGCAAAAACGGGCATCGCCGCGCCCACGCCGCCGTAGTCGGCCAGTTCGTAGCTATGCCGGCGCTGCCACAGCATGCCGATCAGGCAGAACAGGCCGGCGGCGATGACGCCGTGGCTGAGCATCTGATAGATCGCGCCTTCCGTGCCCAGTTGCGTGAAGGTGAAAATGCCGACCACGATCAGGCCCAGATGGCTGAGCGAGCTGTAAGCCACCAGCTTTTTCATGCCCGGCTGCACATAAGCCACCAGCCCGCCATAGACGATGCCGATCAGCCCCAGCACCAGAATCGGCGTGGCCAGTTGCCGGGCGGCGAAGGGAAACAGCAGCACACAGTAGCGCAGCATCCCGAACAGGCCCATCTTCGACATTCCGCCGGCGAGCACCACCGCCGCCTCATCCGGCGCCTCGGCATAAGCCTCCGGCTGCCAGCCGTGAAACGGAAACACCGGCGTCTTGATGGCGAAGGCGAGGAAGAAGCCGATAAAAATCCACTGCGCGGCGGAAGCGGCCAGCGGCGAGGCCAGGGTCGCGGCGCGCAGCGCCAGCTCCTGATGCAGCGTCTGCCAGCCGAAGCTGCCGGTCAAGTGATAGAGCCAGAGAATGGCGGCCAGCATGAAAACCGACCCCAGCATCGTATAAAGGAAAAATCGCACCGCGGCGCGGCGCCGCCCCGGCCCGCCCCAGATGCCGATGAGCAGCGCCATGGGCACCAGGGAAAATTCCCAGCAGAAATAAAACAGAATCAGATCGAGGCTGGTGAAAACCCCGAGCATGGCCGCCTCGAGCAGCAGCAGCAGCGCATAAAAGCCCGGGGAATATGCGGCGGATCGCCGGCAGGCCAGCCATAGCGCGATCACAAACAGCAGCGTGGTCAGTACCACCAGCCAGAGCCCCAGGCCATCCACGCCCAGCGAATAATGAATATGGAGGGCCGGAATCCAGCGCAGGCGCTGGCGGAACTGCATCCCGCCCAGAGTCGAGTTGTAGCGCCAGGGCAGAATCAGGCTGAGCGCGAACAGCGTCAGGCTGGTGATCAGGCTGAATATCCGCGCAAAGGTGGTCGAGCGCACGAGAAAAATCACCAGCGCCGCCGCCAGGGGAATCAGCAGGAGCCAGGTCAGGATGGTGTTATGAATCGTCATCGCAATGTCCCTGGACCATCAGCGCCGCAGGCTTGGTTCCGTTCGAGGTTCATCGGATCTTTTATCGCAGCGTCAGCCAGCCCATGTAAATCACCGCGGCGCAGGCCCCCGCGGCGATCCATGCGGCATACGAGCGCAGGTTGCCCGAAATTTGCCGCCGCAGCCCGTCGCTGGTCTTCAGCAGTCCGCCGCCGACGCCGCGCAGGCTGCCGCCCACCAGTCCGTTATCCACGCCTTGCCACAGGATCCAGTGCGAAATAGCCCGCAGCGGAGTGATCAGCACGGCATCGAAAAACTCGTCCACCCAGTATTTGTTGAAGATCAGTTTGTACAGTCCCGGCACCGCTTCCGCCCATTGACGGGCCGCCTGCGGCGTGCGCCGGTAAAGCATCCACGCCAGCAGCACTCCGCCCAGCGCAACCGCGATGGTCAGCGCCATCAGGCCATGCTGCACGCCTGCGCTTAACAGCGGCGTCAGCGGCCGGTATGCCGCGGCATTGGGAGTGGGTGAAAACGCCGGCGCCAGAAAATGCAGCAGCCGGTCGCCCCAGTTCAGATAGCCGCCGAGCGCGGCCAGCACGGCGAGTCCCAGCAGGGGTACCGTCATAACCGCCGGAGATTCGTGTGGC
>JAKATS010000118.1 GCA_021818645.1 Acidobacteriota bacterium
GTGGTCCGGGCCAAGGCGGAATGGCTCGAGGACTGGAGCGATCAGCGGCGGCGGTTGCGCCAGGCGCTCCTCTACAAACTTTCGCGGTCGCGGCAGCAATTAAGCGAATTGGCGCGCTTTGAAAGCCTGCGGCGGCGGCTGGCACGGCTGGCCCAGCAGAGCGATGAGGCCGGCTTTCAGCTGCGCTATCTCGCCCAGCGCCAGTTGCACGCCCGTCGGCGCCAGCTGGAACAGTTCGCCGGCCGGCTGCCGGAGAAAAATCCGCGCCTCCGCCTCGACCAGACCCGCGAACAACTGCGCCGGCTGCGCAGCGAGCTGGCGCATTTTTACCGCGCCCAGTTGCGCCAAGCCGCGCTGCGGCTGGAAACCAGCACCGCGATTTTAACCTCGCGCAATCCCCTGCGGATTCTGGATCGCGGCTATGCCCTGGTGCGCGACGAATTGGGTCATCTGGTGAATACGCCCAGCATGGTCAATCCCGGCGACCGGGTTACCCTGCAATTCGCCTCCGGGCAGCTCGACGCAGAAGTCAAAGGCCGGCGCATGGAGCAGTTGCAGTGGAAAGATAAGAAATGGAATAAGGAATAATTCCTGAAAAAGGAATTCAGGTGTAAGTTTAGGCACTTGCAATGCTCGGACATGAGCGATAACCTTTGGAAATGCGGCGTCGCTCGCCATGGATATTGCTCCTCGCTGGCCTGGCCATTCTGTATATTCTGGCCGCGCCGCTGAAGCAATGCGCCGACCGCTGGAGCGGCCTGAAGCCGCTGAACGCGCATGATGGCGAGATCACTTTATTGTTTTTTACCCTGGCTGTCACTTCGGCCTGGTGGGCGGCTCGCAAACTCAGCCGCATTCGCAGCCGCATCTGGCCCCGCACATTCATACCCAACGAATATGAAAGCCTGCTGCGCTGGCTGATCTTGTTTGGCACCTCCGATAATTCTCCTCCTGCCTTGCTACTCCGCATCTAATCCCTCGCTTGCAACGAAAATGATCCGCACCCGGATACATATCCGTGTGTGCGCGTGTTGGCACATCCATGTAGCGATGCGGCGCGAATCGTCCTGCTCGCTAAGCTGAGGTACACATGCGTAGATTATGGGCCGCCTGCCTGCTATGGGCTGGGATCATGCTGGCCGGCTCGGGCTGCAATTTTCAGACGTATAAGTCCGTGCCGCTGGCCCCGCAGGCTGTGGCGGCTAAGTTTCGCCGCCGCTCGCTGGCGTCTGCCGGTTTGCGTGACTATCTGCAGCGCACCGCAGGTCAATCCTTGAAAATTTGGCCGCCGCGCCGCTGGACGCCCCGACTGCTCACTCTTGCGGCGATGTATTACAATCCGCGGCTCGAGGCCGCGCGGGCCGGAATCGGGGTAGCGCGGGCGGGGATGATCACCGCCCGGGAGCGGCCCAACCCGGTATTGAGCGCAAGCGCCGGCTATGCAACTTTTCCCCATAGCCCCTGGGCGCTGCATTTGCTGAGTCTCATTCCCTGGGAATGGGCCGGTCAGCGCCAGGCGCGCGAACGCATCGCCCGGCGCCGGATTCGTGCTGCCCGGCTGGTAGCCGCCTCCGCGGCCTGGCGCGTGCGCAGTCAATTGCGCCGGGCGCTGCTGCGGGATTTTGCCGCGCGGCGCCGGCTCCGGTTGCTGGCCCTTCAATCGCGGCATCAGGCGCGGCGCACTCTTCTGCTTCGCCAACGCTGGCAAGCCGGAGAAATCGCCCGCCCGGCGTATCTGGTTTCCCAGCGCAGCCTGTTACGCGTGCGGCTGGCGCTGGAACAGGCGCAATCTCAGGCCCGCCAGGCTCGCATCGCTCTGGCCGCTGCGATTGGCATCCCCGCCCGCGCCTTGCGCGGGCAGGCATTCGCCTGGCCGGGCCTGCGGCATCCGCCCAATCCGAAATTCCTGCCCCGGGCGCGTCTGCGCCGCTGGGCCGCATTGAACCGGCTTGATCTGCGCCTGGCGCTTGCCAACTATCGTGTGGCCGAGGCGCAGCTCCGTTCGCAGATCGCCCTGCAATACCCGGCTTTTTCTCTGGGACCGCAGTATTCGTATGGGGAATCGCAGAGTGTGATCCAGCTTGCCCTGTCGCTGGTGCTGCCGATCTTGAACCACAATCAGGGCCCCATTGCGCAGGCGCTGGCGCGGCGCAATCAGTTGGCGGCGGCATTTACTGCCCTGCAGGCGCGGGATCGCGCCGCCGCGGTGGCCGCGCGGGATCAATATGCCAGCGCCTGGCGCATCTGGCAAACCGCCCGCGCCGATGCGCGCTTGGCTGTCCGGCAGCAGCGCGACGCCGCCCAGATCTGGCGCCGCGGTCAGACCGGCCGGCTGCGTTTTAATCAGGCGCAATTGGCCTCGAATCTGGGCGCCCAGGCGCAGTGGCAGGCGCTGATGTCGGCGCAATCCGCGCTGGGCGCGCTGGAAAATGCAGTCCAAAGGCCAATTCATATGCAGCGAAATCAACAGGTGAACCATGCGACATCGAAATAATGTCTGCCAGGCGGGGCGTACCGCCGCTCTGATCGGGATCGTATGCCTGTGCGGCTGGGCGGCCGCACGGCCCCCGGTCTATGAATTACGCCTCCCGCCCGGCGTGGCGCGGCGCAATGGCGTGCGCTGGGCGTTGCTCCGGGCGCATAACGTCATTGCCCGCCGGCATGCTCTGGCGCTGGTGATCTCCCCCGCACCCATCCTGGTGCTGGCCCGGCAGTTGAACGCGGCCCGGACTGCGCAGGTACAGGCGCAGGCGGCCGAGCGTTATGCCGCCCAGGAAGCTGCCCGTCTCGAAGGGCTCTACCAGCGCCGGCAAAATGCCTCGCTGAAAGCGGTCCAGGCGGCGCAGTTGGCCCTCGCCGACCAGCGCGCGGCCCTGCTCGCCAGCCGGCGGAATTTGCTGTTGCTGCAGGCCGGCCTGCGGCTGCAATGGGGTCCCGTCCTGGCGCGCTGGCTGCGGACTAATTCTTCCGATTGGCGGCGTGTATTGGCGGCTCAGGCCGATTTGATTTCGGTGTCGCTTCCGGAAAACCTTTCCCCTCCCGGCTCGATAGGGCTGCATGCGCCGGCTTCCCGCCGCTGGCTCCAGGCCCGCTTGATTTCGGTTTTTCCCCGGATCAATTCCCGGATTCAGTTGCCCAGCTATCTCTATCTCGCCCCCGCGCGCGCCTGGCTTGAGCCCGGCCTCAGCCTCCGTGCTCAATTTGTGCAAAGCGCGCGGCGGGAAATGGTCGCTCCCGGTACGGCGGTGATCTACTGGCGCGGCCGCGGCTGGATCTTTGTCCGTCTGGCCCCTGGCCGATTCCAGTTGCGATCTTTGGCCGGTACCGGCCTGGCGGCGCGGCGCATTTCCGCGCGCGCGCTGGCCGGCAAACCGGTGGTCATCACCGGCGCGGGCCAACTTTTTTCCCAATGGCAAAAAACGCG
Source organism: Acidobacteriota bacterium (assembly GCA_021818645.1). Classification (GTDB taxonomy): domain Bacteria; phylum Acidobacteriota; class Terriglobia; order Terriglobales; family SCQP01; genus JAKAZV01. The sequence continues at coordinate 3,425 of JAKATS010000118.1, forward strand.
TGTCTCCGCGGGCGGAAACGGCGATTAGTGGAATAAAAATCTATGCTGACTGCAATTGTCCGCTTTGCCCTCCGCCGTCGCGTCATGGTTCTGGCTTTAGCCGTCATTCTGTTTTTGACCGGGCTGTTTTTTCTCCAGCGGGCGAAATATGACGTGTTTCCCAACTTCGCCCCGCCCATGGTCGCCATCCAGACCACTGCGCCGGGATTGGCGCCGCGTCAGGTCGAGCGCCTGGTAACCACGCCGATCGAAGTGCGTATCGTCGGACTGCCTGGAATTAAAACCGTCTTTTCCAAATCCATCCAGGGCTTGTCGGTGGTCAAGATCACCTTCAATGCCAGCACCAATGTTTATCGCGCCCGGCAATTGGTCGCCGAGCGCCTGGGCATGGTGCGTCTGCCCCAGGGGATTCGTGCGCCGCTCATGACGCCCATGGTATCGGCCACCGGCACCGTCATGGTGCTGGGCTTGACTTCGCATCGGCTGTCTCCCATGCAGTTGCGCACTCTCGCCGACTGGCCGCTGCGCCTGCAGTTATTGGCCGCGCGCGGGGTGGCGAACACCTTGATTTACGGCGGTGCGGTGGAGGAATACCAGGTTCAGTTTCATCCCCGGCAGCTGATCCGTTATCACCTGGGGTTGCGTCAGGTGATTGCAGCGGCGCGGCGCGCTACCGCCTTGCGGGGAGCGGGCTTGATCAACACCGCCAGCCAGCGGCTGGTCCTGGAAACCCGTGGTCAGTTGCGTTCTCCCGCTGAATTGGCGGCCGTGGTGGTGGCGCGGATGCAGGGGCTGAATGTGACCCTCGGACAACTGGCCTCGATTCACCGGGCGGCGGCGCCGCGGCTCAGCGCGGCCACCATCGAAGGCCGCCCCGGGGTGGTGATTTCCGTCAAATCTCAATATGGCGCCAATACCCTGGCCGTGACCCGGCAGGTGCGGGCGGCGCTGCGTGCCATCGCGCCCACGCTGCGAAAAAAAGGTGTCCGGCTGCACATCTTATTCGAGCCGGCGACGTTTATCCACGTCGCGCTGCGGCATCTGGGCAATGTGCTGCTGTTGGGCGGCGTGCTGGTGATTGTGGTGCTGTTTTTGTTTTTGTTTGATTTGCGCACCGCGGCCATTTCGTTTGTTGCCATTCCGCTCTCTCTGCTGGCGGCCGTGCTGGTGCTGACCCGGTTGGGTGATTCGCTCAACATTATGAGCCTCGGCGGTCTGGCCATCGCCATTGGGGAAGTGGTGGATGATGCCGTAATTGACGTGGAAAATATCGCCCGCAGGCTGCGCCAGAACCGGCGGGCGCCAGCGCCGCGTCCGGCCATCCGCGTGGTGCTGGAGGCCTCGGTGGAAGTGCGCTCGGCCGTGGTTTACGCCACCTTCGCCGTGGTGCTGATCTTTTTGCCCATCCTGGGCCTCACCGGTGTGGCCGGCAGCCTGTTCCGCCCGCTGGCGCTGGCTTATATTTTTTCCATTCTGGCATCTCTCGCTGTGGCGCTGACCGTAACTCCGGCGTTGAGTTATTTATGGTTGGCCCGGCGCGGTGCCAATAATCCTATGCCGGATGCAAGTACGTCCCAGGCCGCGCAGCCGCCATTGGTGCGCCTGCTGACTCGCGCATATCAACCCTGCCTGGAGTTTGTCGAGCGCTTTTATGTCTGGGTGCTGGCCGCCGTGGCGGGTCTGACCCTCGCCGGAATGCTGCTGCTGTTTTCATTTCACACCAGCTTCCTGCCCAATTTCAAAGAAGGCCATTTCATCCTCCACGTGCATGCCGCGCCGGGCACCTCGCTGGCGGAATCGCAGCGCATCGGCGACCGCATCACCCAAGCCTTGCGGCCGATTCCCGAAATCCGTTCGATCAGCGAGCGGATTGGCCATGCCACCGCGGGCGAGGCCCGGGGGCCGGAAGCGGCGGAAATCGGCATAGATCTCAAACCGCATCTTTCCGGCGCCGCCAATCTGGCGGTGGCGCGAACGATCCGGCGCAAGCTGAAGCCGTTTTTTGGCCTGAGCTTCCAGCTCAATACGTTTTTGGCTGAGCGCATGTCGGAAACGATGTCGGGCTTTACTTCGCCGATTGCGATCAATGTCTTTGGCCTGCGGCTCGCCTCCGTCAATCGCGTCGCCGGCGAGATTGCGCGGGTGGTAAAGAAAATTCCCGGGGCTGCTGGCGTGCGGATTCGGGC
>JAKATS010000387.1 GCA_021818645.1 Acidobacteriota bacterium
CCGATCTTCGCCGCGATGCAGCGTTTGCACCAGTTTTTGCAGCAATGGCGTCCGGAATTGATTCATCTTCATCTGCAGACCGCCACGCTGTGGGGCGGCTGGCTGGCGCAATGGCGCAAAATTCCCACCGTGGTGACGCTGCATGTTCTGCCGAGCCAAGCCCCCGACAAAGCGATGGATCTTCGGTCCCGCTGGTGGCAGCAACTGGAAAGGCAGACTCTGCGCCGCACGGCAGGCAAAATTATCGTGCTGGGCGAAGCCCACCGCCAGGCCTGGCTGCACGCCGGTCTGCCATGCGGGCAGCTGCAATGCATTCCGCATGGCTTGCCGGCGCGCGCTGCGGACCGGAATGCCGCCATGCAGCTGCGCCGGCGCCTGGGGCTGCGGCCGCAGGGGAAATTATGGCTGACGGTTGCGGTTGTGCGCCGCGCCAAAGGCTGGCGCGAATGGCTGGCGGCCGCCCGCCAGATTGCGGCCGAAGATGCCGGCGCGCATTTTGCCTGGCTGGGAGGCGGCGAGGAATGGCCGCAACTGGTGCGCGAAGCGCGGCGCCAGTTTCCGGCCGCGCGCACTCATCTGCCGGCTGAAGTTGCGGCGCCCGAGGTCTGGTATGACGCCGGCGATGGGTTCATTTTTCCTACCCATCAGGAAGCGCAGCCCACAGTGTTGCTCGAAGCGCTGCGGGCCGGCTTGCCGGTTCTGGCTTCCGATCTGGCCGCGAATCGCGAGGTTCTGGGCGAAGCGGGAGAATATTTTTGCACCGGCTCGGCCGCCGCGCTGCAAACGCAGTGGGCGCATTGGGCCGCGCATCCCGCCCGGCGCGAAACTCAATCACGGCTGAGCCGGCAGCGCTTCGAGCAGATGTACACGCTGGCGCGCTGGACGCAAGATTTGCAGCAGCTCTATGCCGGGTTGATGGCCTCTCCAGCCGCGCAACCCGCGGCCGCGCCCGGTCCATCCGATTGTTCGGTTCCCCTGCCGCAGTAATATGGCGCGATCCGCCAATCCGGCCGATCCGGTGCGCCGCGGCGCGCACCCCCGCATTCTGCAGGTTGAATTTTTTTCCCATGGCGGGCTGTACCATTACGGGTTGCAGCTGGCGCTCGGTTTGGCTGCCCAGGGAGCGGAAGTGTTGTTGCTCACGGGAAAAAATCCGGAGCTGCTCCCGCCGGCCGGCGCGCGGCCCGACCGGCTGCGTCTGGAACCCCGGCTGTTGACCTGGAACCCATGCCGCGGTGTCAAAGGATGGAGACGAAGGCCGGCGCGCGGATTGCATGCTCTGCAATATCTGACGGCCTGGGAACAAGTGCTGGCGCGAGCCCAAAGCTGGCGTCCCGATTGGGTGCTGCTGGGCGATCTGGAACGCCGCTGTGATGGCTGGGGCGTTGCCCGGCTGCGCCAGTTGGGTTTTCCTGTGGCCGATGTCTGGCACAATGTGCAGCCCATCAGCCGGATCCCGGGCCAGCCGCTGACGCGGTTTCCCGCCTGGCGCAGCCGCCTGGCGCAGGTGCTGGATTTGCTGATTGTGCATGGAGAAAAAGCCGGCGTTCAGATACGTCCCTATGCCCGGCGGGTGCTTGCCATCCCCCATGGCGATGAAGGGTTATTGCGTGCGGCGACCGGAGAAAATCCCGGGCTGGATCAAAAATATCACCTGCCTTCCGGTCTGCCCCTCGGCCTTTGCTTCGGCAGCCTGACCCGGTATAAAGGTCTGGAATTTCTCATCGAAAGCCTGGCCGTTTTACCGGCCGACGAGCGGCCGTTGCTGCTGATTGCCGGCCGGCCATTGGCCGATGCCGAGGTCGGCCGCTGGCAAGCCCGTGCCCGCGAACTGGGCCTGGAACCCTGGCTGCGCTGGGATTTGCGCTATATTCCCGCAGAGGAAGTGGGCTGGTACTTTCAGCGTGCCGATTTTGTCTGCCTTCCCTATCAGACCATCACGCAAAGCGGCGTGGCGCATCTGGGCCTGACCTGGGGCAAGCCTTTGATGGTCACCGATGTGGGTGAGCTGGGCTCGCTGGTTGCCGATCGCCAGGATGGCTGGTGTGTGCCGCCCGGGGATCGCGCCGCACTGGCCCGCGCGCTGCGCGAAGCGCGCCTCGAGCCGGAACGGCTGCGGTGCATGAAGCAAGCGGCGCACCGGCGCGCCCAGAGCCATCCCAGTTGGGATTCGATTGCCCGGCAGATTCTCCAGGCGATGTCCGCCGTCCGCCTGGACCATGCGGCCGCATCCCAACCCTCGCCCGCCGAAGCCGGCAATCAGACATCGCGGAACACGGGTGAAGCTCAGGTCCTAAATCCTAAATCCTGATCTTTCGCCCAACCTCGCTCCCGCAATCGGACTCTGAATCAAGATCAATCGAATCCCGCGGAACTTCCGCCGCTCCTGGAATTCCGGCGCCGGCCGTTGCCGGACTGGCCATGGGTGAATAGAAAGGCATCGCCGGCGTGGTCATTGGCTATATTCTTTCGCGTTACCCATTGCCCACGGAAACTTTCATTCTGCGGGAAATGACGGAAATGCGGGCGCTAGAGCAGGAAATTCACATCCTGCCGCTGCGCCGCGCGCATCCGGACATTACGCATCCGGAAACGCGCCGCCTGGAGAGCCGGGTTGCCGGGCCACAATGGCCCGCGGAATGGAAGCGGGCGGCGGCAACCTTGGTTCGCCATCCCGGCCGGTTGCGCCTGCTGGCGCGGGGCGGCTGGGAACAGCGCCCGGACCTGAATCTGATGGCCGGCGCCGCGCTCTATGCGCCGCGGGCATTGGCGATCGCGGAATTTTGCCGGCAAAAACAAATACAGCATCTCCATGCGCATTTTGCCACTCATCCCACCCTGGCGGCGCTGGCGGCGCACCGGCTCTGCGGCGTGCCCTTCAGCTTTACCGTGCATGCCCACGATATTTTTCAGCATTCCGCCGGTCTGGAAGCCAAGCTGCGCGCCGCAAGCTGGGTCGTGGCTATCAGTGAGTTCAATCGCCGGCATCTGCTGCGCCTTTCACCCGTGGAAGACAAAATCACGGTCATTCCCTGTGGCGTCCGGGTGGCGCAATATGCGCGTTTGCCGCTGCCGGCTTCCGGGCCCCGGCCCCTGCGCCTGCTGTGTGTGGCCGCGCTGCGCCCCTATAAAGGACACCGGGTGCTGCTCGAAGCCTGCGCCCGCTGGCACCCCCCGCATGGAATGGAAATTCATCTGGCCGGTGACGGCCCGCTGCGCCGTGAACTGGAACGCCTCTGCCGGCAGCTGGGGCTGAGCCGCTGCACGCGTTTTCTGGGCTGGTGCGGCGAGCCCGAAGTCCGCCGCCAGCTAGCCTGGTCGGATATTTTCGCCCTGCCCAGCGTGGCCGAGCCGAGCGGCAAAATGGATGGCATTCCGGTGGCGCTCATGGAGGCCATGGCCGCCGCCCGGCCCGTGATTGCCAGCCGGCTTTCGGGCATACCGGAACTGGTGCACGACGGTGTGAATGGGTTATTGATCGAACCCGGCTCGGTTGCCCAACTCATCCGCGCGCTGCAGCTTCTGGAACCGGAAGCAATACGGCGGACCTACGGCCGCGCCGGACAGATTTTTGTTCATCAGCATCACGATCTGGACCGGAATGTGCGCCGCTTCAGCGACGGTCTGGAAGCACTTCACCAACGGGCATCCCGGCCCGCGCGGCAAGGCACCTGCGCCGCATGAGCGGATTCTTCCATACCGGGGGCCAAATTTGGGCATGGGCGCTACGTCCGTATATTCCCGGAATGGCGGCCGCACTCATGCTGGTGCTGCTGGGCTTGATTTTTATCATCTGGGCCGGCTATCCGCTGGCGCTTTATTTTTTGTTGCGCCGGGGATGGCGTGACCGACCAAATACTTTCACCCCGCCGGGAGATGACCGTCTGCCGATGGTCAGCCTGATCATTGCCGCGCATAATGAAGCCGCCGCCATCGCCGGCAAAATCGCCAATGTACTGGCGCTCGCATACCCGCGCGACAAACTGGAAATCATTCTCGCCGATGATGGTTCCACCGACGCCACGGCGGCCCTTGCCGCGCAGGCCGGCGCCGGCCGGGTGCGCATTCTGAAGCTGCCGCGCGGCGGCAAGGCGCAGGCGCTGAACGCGGCCGCCGCCGTGGCCGCGGGTGAAATTTTAGCCTTCTCCGATGCCAGCAATCTTTATACGCCCGCCACCCTCCAAGCCTGGATGAGGCCTTTTGCCGATCCCCGGGTCGGCGGCGTGGTCGGCCGTAAGGGCATGGCGGCGCGGCTGGGCATGGGCTGCGGAGAAGGTATTTACTGGCGCTATGAAAACATCCTGCTGGCTCTGGAATCCCGCACCGGAACGGTGACCTCGGGCAGCGGAGAAGTGCTGGCATTGAGGCGCGAGCTGTACCGGCCCTTACCGGCTGCGGGCATGATCAACGATGATTTATTTCAGGTTTTGCAGTTGGTCGCTCAAGGCCGGCGGGTAGCGTTTGCGCCCAATGCCTACTCCTGGGAACTGCCCGCGCCTTCGAGCCGGGCGGAATGGGAACGGCGCAGCCGCATGAGCGCCGGGCGGCAAGGCGCTTTGCGCGTGCTGGCGCCCGAATTGCGCCGATTGCCCTGGCCGGTGCGGGCCAAAATCGCCCTCCATGTCAGCGGCCGGGCGCTGACCGCGCTCTGGATGCTGCTGGCTCTGGCGCTGGCCTTTCCGGTGCTGGGTCTGGCACTCCATCACGCCTTGCCCATGTGGCTGGGCATGGTGGCGGGGCTGCAGTTTGCGTTTTATTTTTGCGCCATGGTGGGCGGCGGCTTGCGGGGCCTGATGCCGGCCGCGCAGGCGCCCTATTATTTTTGCCTGGCTCAGGCGGCCTGCCTGAACGGAATCTTGCGGCAAATGCGGGGAAAACAATCCGCGGCCTGGCGCCCCACGCCACGCCCGCAGGCTGAGCCGGAAGTTGCCGCCGCGGTTCCCGGCTCGCCGCAGAAAGTGGTTCAGGGCGTGGCCTGGGCCTTCAGCTCGTTCACCCTGGGAAAATTTCTGATCTTCGGCGCCACCATGGTGCTGGCCCGGATTCTGGTCCCGGCCCAGTTTGGCGAAGTAGCTGTGGTTCTCAGCGCCCTCAGCTTTCTGGAAATTCTGGGCAGCCTGGGCATTGCCTCGGCCATCATCTACGAACCCGAGGCTCCGCGCGAAGCCGCCAGCGTGGGCTTTTGGCTGATGCTGCCCGCGGCCGCGCTGACGATTGCCCTGGCCTGGCCGGCGGCGCCCGTGATTGCCAACTTTTTTCATGTTCCCGCCACCGGGCCCATGCTGCGTCTGCTGTCATTTTCCCTGTTGGCTACCGCCTTCAGCACCGGTCCTGACGCACTGTTGCGGCGTGAACTGGACTTTCGCCGTAAACTTCGCCCCGACCTGGCGCAAGCCATTCTTAAAGGCGCCAGCAGCGTGCTTCTGGCATGGGCTGGATGGGGCGCATGGAGCCTGATCTGGGGACAACTCATCGGCGCCACCACTTACGCCGCCATGCTTTGGTGGGTGACCGGATGGCGCCCGCAGCGGCAATGGTCGCCCGCCATCGCCCGGCGCATGCTGGCGTATGCCCGGCATATCTATCTAGAT
>JAKATS010000063.1 GCA_021818645.1 Acidobacteriota bacterium
TCCAGGCTACTGCGGTCGACCCGGACCCGCTCTCCGCGCGAGTCCAGCAAGGGGCGGGTTGGCGGCCGCACCCACGAAATTCAGCGTCTGATCGGCCGGTCCCTGCGGGCCATGCTTGATTTTCCAGCTTTGGGCGAGCGCACCCTGATGGTGGACTGCGATGTCATACAAGCCGACGGAGGCACCCGCACGGCATCCATCACCGGCGCCTGCATCGCGCTGCATCTGGCACTTGACGCCATGGTCAAAAGCGGCGCTCTGCCGCGACTGCCTTTGCGCGGACTGGTCGCCGCTGTCAGCGTGGGGCAGGTAGATGGCCAAGCCCTGCTCGACCTGAATTACGAGGAAGATTCGCGCGCCGATGTGGATATGAATGTGGTGATGACCGGGGCCGGAGAATTCATTGAGTTTCAGGCCACCGCTGAACGCCAATCTTTTCCCGAGTCCGCCTGGCAGACCATGCTCGGCCTGGCCCGTAACGGCATCAACCAGTTATTGGCCGAACAGCGCCGGGTCCTGCACTCCGCCGGCGTGACCAGTGCCTGATCCGAATCACCCTATGGCTATCCCAGGTCAGTCTCCACTTCCCGATCGCTTTGATGCCGTTGTGGCCGAACAGAATGATGCCGGCTACCGCAGCCGATACATGCCGATCACCCTGAGCGATCTGCCTGATCGCGACGTGCTGGTTGAGGTGCGCTATTCGTCGCTGAATTACAAGGATGCTCTGGCGGTCACCGGCCGCGGCAAAATCATCCGCCAATCTCCCATGGTGCTGGGCATTGACCTGGCCGGCCGGGTGGTAAGCTCGGGTTCTTCCCGATTTCGCCCCGGCGATGCGGTTGTTGTCACCGGGCAGGGATTGAGTGAGACCGAATGGGGAGGCTACAGCCCCTGGCAGCGGGTGCGGGCAGAATCATTGATTCCGCTGCCGCAGGCATTTTCGCTGGCCCAGGCCATGGGCATAGGCACGGCGGGAGTTACGGCCATGCTGGCGGTGATGGCCCTGGAGCGTTATGGCCTTACGCCCACAAATCGCCCCATGATTGTCACCGGCGCCGGCGGCGGCGTGGGTTCCATGGCCGTAGCCTTGCTCACGCGTCTGGGGTATCCGGTGACCGCGGTCACGGGCCGCGCCGCTCTGCATGAATATCTCACTCAGTTAGGCGCCCGCGAGGTGCTCGACCGATCCGATTTGGCGCAACCTTCCCCCGCACTGGGCAGTGAGCGCTGGGCTGGCGGCATTGACAGTGTTGGCGGCAAAACCCTGGCCTATCTTCTGGCCCACACCACTGCTCATGGCGCCGTGGCAGCCTGCGGATTAGCCGGAGGCGCCGACCTGCCGGTTACGGTATTTCCATTTATCCTGCGAGCGGTCGGCCTGCTGGGTATCAGCTCCAGCTCCACTCCCGCATCCACTCAAATACAAGTCTGGCGCCGTCTGGCGCGGGATCTGCCCGCATCGGTTGTAGATTCGATCAGCCGCGTGGAACCGCTGTCGCGCATTTTCGAACTGGCAGAAGAAATCCTGGCCGGCGGGGTGCGCGGCCGCGTCATACTTGATGTCCGCGCCTGACCATCCACGCAGACGCATGTCTCCGGTGCAACTCTATTTCGCCAGCTCCAATCCGGGCAAACTGCGGGATTTTTCCGGCATGGCACTGCCTCTGCAACTACTGCCGGATTTCGAGATTTTTCCGCCGGCGATTGAAAATGGCGATAGTTTTTCCGCGAATGCCCGCATCAAAGCCAGCCATTACAGCCGATTATCAAATACGAATGCATGGATTGTGGCCGATGATTCCGGCCTGGAAGTGGATGCGCTGGGGGGCGCGCCCGGCATTCACTCCGCCCGGTTCGGGGGGCGCCATGGCGATGATGAAGCGAACAATCGTCTCTTGCTTGAGCGCCTGCGCGGAGTACCCGAGCTGCGGCGCACAGGACGATTTGTCTGCGTATTGGCGCTGGCCCACGGAGGGGAAGTGCAAGCGGAGTTTCAGGGAGTGGCCGAGGGTCTGATTCTGCAATCGCCGCGCGGCCATGATGGCTTTGGATATGATCCTCTGTTTTATTCCCCTGCCGCGCATTGCTGCTTTGCCGAATTAACGCCCGAAAAAAAAGCCCGCTTCAGCCATCGCGGCCAGGCTGCCCGCGCTCTGCAAGCATGGATAATGCGGAATGTGGTTTGAGCTTATCCTGAATTTAGAACACAAAAGATACGGCGGAAAAATCATAAAAATCGAAAATCATCAAAACATTGGAATTCTACCTTCACAACCTATACCAATGAGGGTAAGCTTCTGAATCTATTGGATTTAAATGGTTACGGCCGCTGGTGCGCCCGCCAGATCACCTGACCGGTAAAAAACGGGCCCATGGTTTGAATCAATTCAGCCGTCTGGCGTGTTTTACGCATGGCCTGCACGCATGCCGAAAGTGGATGCAATTCTCGGCCCAGCAGCCCGATCACAAAATCATTGTCGTTGGCATCCAGGCCAAAGCAGGCCAGCCGGACGTCGCGCGCCAGTCCGGCTTCGCCAAAGGAATGACCGATGCGGCCATGCTCACGCAAAGCCGCCGTCTGTTCTTCCGGCGGCAAAAGCTGGAACCGTCCCTGGCGTCGGAGGGGATACCAGATGGCCCATTTCATTTCCGGATCGAGCAGATTGCGAACGGTGTGCCGCAGCAGCCAGTCCTCCAGGTCGGGTTCATGCCCCAGGGCATAGGTTCGCCCAAACATATTAAAGCGCTGCCGCTGTCGCAGATGCTGGAACGGGCTCTGGCGCAGAAATTCACGCAGCGGGCCAGTGAAAAACTCCGGTGATTCGTTCCAGGTGATGAGTCCGATCCCCCAGGCATCCAGAGCGTCGGTATAGAGAACGGCCGGCAAGGCGGCTTGCTCCAGGCTGAAGATCAAGCTGGAACCTTCTTCCTGGCCGGTAAAGACGCGGAGCTGCACAAATAGCCGCCGATCCAGGCGCTGCCGTTCGCCCTGGCGCGGGCCGCCATATTCGGCGATATCCACTGGTTCCATAGCTCAATTTTCGCATAGTGCGAATCCGGCACTACTTTTATATAATGGACACCCAATCTTGTATATGCCGCAAGTTCCGGTTACGAAATCAAAGCGCGCCGCCGCCTTGGCGCCGGAACGGGTAAAAAAAATCCTGTCCACGCTGCGCCGGACCTATCCTGAGGCCGGCTGCGCGCTGCGGCATGACGATGCCTGGCAGCTTCTGGTCGCCACCATTTTATCGGCCCAATGCACGGATGCGCGAGTGAACCAGATCACGCCCGGACTGTTTAAAAAAATTCCCGATGTCCAGGCCTTTGCCCGCCTCTCGCCGGCTGAGCTGGAACCCGAGATCCGTTCCTCGGGCTTCTTTCGCAACAAGGCGAAATCCATTATCGGCGCGGCGCGAGCCATTGGGGAGCGTTTTCATGGCCAGGTGCCCCGCACCATGCCCGAATTATTGGAACTGCCCGGTGTGGCCCGTAAGACCGCCAATGTAGTTCTGGGTGTGGCGTTTGGCCAGGCCGAAGGCGTGGTGGTGGATACGCATGTGCGGCGTATAGCCCGCCGGCTGGAATTGACCCGGGAAAACTCACCCGAGCGCATAGAGCGGGACCTCATCCGAATTCTGCCGCGCGGCGAATGGATCACTTTCTCCCATCGCCTGATCGCGCATGGCCGCAAACTATGCCTGGCGCGCAAACCCCGGTGTCAACAATGTCCGCTGCAAAATCTTTGTAATTCCAGCGACAAAGTAGTTTAGAAGCCTTTATTTTTTATGATCCGGGGTTTTCTGCTCCACATGCCCGCCAAAACCGGCGCGCATGGCCGAGAGCATCTTATCGGCGTAGGCATGTTCTTCCCGCGATCGAAAACGGTTATAAAGGGCATGACTCAGCACAGTGGCCGGCACGTTTTCTTCGATTGCGGCCAGGATCGTCCAGCGGCCTTCGCCGGAGTCGGCCACGTAACCGGAATATTCGCCCAGATCGGGACTTTTCGCCAGCGATCCGGCGGTTAAATCCAGCAGCCAGGAGGCAACGACACTGCCCCGGCGCCAGACCTCGGCCACATCGGCCAGATCGAGCTCATAGCGCCGGGAAGCGGGAATATTATCGCCGCTGACCTGCTTTAAAATCTGAAATCCCTCGGCATAGGCCTGCATCAGCCCGTATTCGATGCCGTTATGCACCATTTTCACGAAGTGACCGGAGCCCACCGGCCCGCAGTGCAGATAACCGAGTTCAGCGGTAGAACTTTTCCGGTTTTCCCGGTGCGGCGTAGGTTCCAGAGAGCCTCGCCCAGGTGCGAGAGAACGGAAGATCGGGTCGAGCCTTTGCACCACATCTTTTTCTCCGCCCATCATCAGGCAATAACCCCGTTCCAGGCCCCAGACTCCGCCGCTGGTGCCGCAATCAACGAAATGAATGCCCTTTTTCCCCAGCTCTTCGGCATGACGCAGATCATCGAGATAATAGCTATTGCCGCCGTCAATCACGGTATCGCCTGAGGTCAGCAATTGGCTTAGCTCGGTCATGGTGGCATCGGTGATGGCGCCTGCGGGCAGCATGATCCAGACCGCCCGCGGAGTTTTCATTGCCCGCACCATATCGGCCAGGGTTGAGGCGCCAGTGGCGCCTTCTTTGGCCAGGCTCTGGACAGCTGCCGGAGAAGCATCCCAGACAAACATTTTGTGATTCTGCCGCATCAGCCGCCGTGACATATTACCGCCCATGCGGCCCAGACCCACCATGCCCAATTCCATAAGCACCTCGCTCCTGGATCAAAAAAATCATTACTCCAGCGCGCCTGATCGCCGCGTTCCGCGATTCAGGCACGCTGCCTGACGTGACATCTCCAGTGTAAACGGAGGCGGAGCCAGCGACGAAATCCGGCCCGGCGGCATGCCGCATGGCAAAATATTTGCTGGCAAGGGCTTTCAGAATGTCCAGCTCTTCATCAAAAACACTGCAGTATCTCGAATATGCTCCCGTGGCCACGATGGCGCGGGTGCTCGAATATCTGCCGCGTCCATGCGCCCAATGGGCCGGGCAGGGCATTGCGGAGGGCTTTTACCGGCTGCATCGGCGGCTGACGCGAGTGGGGCGGCGCAATCTGGAACTGGCCTATCCGAACGAATCTCCCGGATGGCGGGAGCAGGTGCTCCATGGCGTATATCATCATCTTGGCCGACAAATGGCGGAGTTCTGCCGTTTTCCCCGGTATTCGCCGGCCAGTCTCGATGCCATCTGCGTCACCCGGGGGTTGGAGAATTATCTGGAAGCACGGGAGCGCGGCCAGGGAGTATTAATCCTGACCGCGCATCTGGGCGGCTGGGAAATTTCCAGTTTCGTTCACAGCCTGCGCGGCTATCCACTGCGTTTTCTCGTGCGCCCCCTCGATAATCAACCGCTCGACCGCATGGTCAACCGCATTCGCGGCCTGCATGGCAACCAGCCCATTAACCGGCGCAACTTTGCCCGCGGCCTGCTGCAGGCCATGGCCGCCAACCAGTCGGTAGGCATCCTGCTCGACCAGAATAGTTACCCGCCGCAGGGCGTTTTTGTTCCTTTTTTC
>JAKATS010000219.1 GCA_021818645.1 Acidobacteriota bacterium
TTCCGATCTATAATCTCGCGACATGACATTTTGTCCGCCTTCGCCGCGGTTCAGCGTCAGCAGATCCACGCGCGCCCCGAGATGCCGGCTGAGCCACGCCAGCAGGCCGCCGTCTTCATCATCGGGGTGGGCCACAATGAACAACGCGCTGGCGCGGGTATTTAAAGCCCGCAGGGCCTGTTGCAGGCCCGCCGCTCCGGCATTGTAGGCAAGGCGAAAGCGGTGCGTGCGCACCCGCGGCCGGGCCAGGGTGACGGGCCGGTTGGCGGTGGGTTTCCGTTGGGTATGCACCCACGCGGTCATTCCGGCTAGCAGAACGAATATCAAACAGATTTGGAGTTTTCGGGAGCTCATGTGCGGACCCAATGCGGGCTGATCCTGTTTATTATCCGGCATTCCCCCGCCGCGATCTGTAATCCCGGCATGGCCGGCCCGCGCTCCTGGCACAATCGGAGACATCCTCGCCTGATTCATGTTCCATCTGACTGGAACGCATGCCGGTCCGTGCGGAAGAGCGGTTGACGCAACTTTGGGAAAGTCCCAAAACTCTCTACGGATTTTTTAGTACGGCGGATCACAAAAGCCTGGGCCGGCGATATATCGTCACGGCTTTGGTGTTTCTCATCATCGGCGGCCTGGAGGCGCTCCTGCTGCGGCTGCAGTTGGCCCACGCCAACAATCACCTGCTCTCGCCTCACGCCTACAACCAGATCTTCACCATGCATGGCGTCATGATGATTTTCTGGTACGCATCGCCCATCCTCTCGGGTTTTGGGGTCTTTCTGGTGCCGCTGCTCGCCGGCGCCCGGGACATGGCCTTCCCCCGGTTGAACGCCTTCACCTATTGGACTTTTTTGTTCTCCGGAATCCTGGTCTTCAGCGGACAGCTCATGGGCCAGGCGCCCAATGCCGGATGGTTTGCTTACGTTCCTTTCACCGATCTGCGGTATTCGCCCACCCTGGGCATGGATTTTTATAACTGGGCGCTGATGCTGTTGACCATTTCGACCACCGGCGGGGCATGCAATTTCATCGTCACCATTCTGCGCCACCGCGCGCCCGGCATGGCCGTCAGCCGCATGCCGTTATTTCTATACAGCACTCTCACCGCATCCGTCGTCACCTTATTCGGCATGCCGGCATTGACCGCGGCCAATCTCATGCTGGAGCTCGAGCGCCGCTGGCATTTTCGCTTCTTCAATATCGCCTATGGCGGCAAGGCGCTGCTCTGGCAGAACACCTTCTGGTTTTTTGGCCATCCTTGGGTCTACATCGTATTTCTGCCCGCTACGGGCATGATCTCGATGATTCTTCCCACCTTTGCCCGGCGTCCGATCGTGGGTTACTTCTATGTTGCGGCCGCCACCGTATTGACAGGCCTCACCGGCTTTGGCGTCTGGGTTCATCACATGTTTGCCACCGGCATGAACCAGTTCGACATGAGCTTTTTCAGCGCCGCCAGCATGACCATCTCCCTGTTTACTTCCATTCAGGTTTTTGCCTGGCTGGCGACGCTATGGAAGGGACGGCCGGTGCTGACGGCGGCCATGCACTATGCCCTCGGTTTTATCGGACTGATTATCATCGGCGGCCTCGATGGCATTGTGACCGCGTCCATTCCGGTGGACTGGCAGTTGACCGACACCTACTGGATCGTGGCGCATATCCATTACGTGCTGGTGGGCGCCAATCTGTTTCCTGTGTTTGCGGCCATTTATTATTGGACCCCGAAAATGACCGGGCGCATGCTGAGCGAACGGCTCGGCAAAATCAGCTTTTGGACCATGCTGGTGGGCTTCAATCTGGCCTTTTTCACCATGCATGTGGTCGGGGTCGAAGGCATGCCGCGGCGGATTTATACCTACGTCGGCGGCCTGGGCTGGAGCGGCTGGAACCTGCTGATCACCGTCGGCGCGTTTCTGCTGGCCGGCGGCATCCTGCTCACCTTCATTAATTTCTTCTGGAGCCTGCGCCATGGCGCTCGGGCCGGCAAAAATCCCTGGCAGGCCGATTCGCTGGAATGGTCGCTTGCATCCCCGCCCGCCCCTTACGGCAGCGTGCATATTCCCGCCGTTGCCACGCGCCATCCGCTCTGGGATGAGCACGACGAAGAAGACGATCCTCGCGGCGAGCGGATTTTAGACGAAGGCCGGCTCACGTTTTCCACCACCTGGCTGGATGCCATTCCCTACGCTGTCGCCAGCATCCCCACCGATTCGCTGCTGCCTTTATGGGCCGCGCTCGGCATGCTGGGCATTTTCGCCTCGCTGGTCTTCATGCGATGGTTCTGGGCTCTGGGCTGCGCCGTATTCTGCATCATCATCGTCTCCTTCTGGATGCGCCCGTCATCCGAAAAAGATCCGGTCCTGGAAAGGGATCCGGCATGAACTCCGCCGTAGTAAACGCCCGGGTTCCCCCGCATGCCCCGCCGCTGGTCACCGCGATAGACCGCGGTCGCGGCAGTTTCGGCATGGCGTTGTTCATCGCCACCGAAGCCATGCTCTTTGCCATTTTATTTGGCGCTTATTACTACTTAGGCCCGGGCAGCCATCGCTGGCAGGTGGAAACGCCGCCGCGGCTGAACTTCGTTCTGCCTGCCTTGGTCTTGATGATCCTGGCCGCGGTCTTCCTGCGCGGGGGCGCCCGCGGCCTGGACCGCGGTGTTCCGAACGCCGGGCGCTGGCAGTTGGCCGTCGGCTTCATTCTCGGGCTGGCGGTTTTGTATTTGAGCTGGCGCGATGCTCTCGCCCACCTGCGTCACCTCACGCCCCAGACCGACGCCTACGGCTCGATTTTCTACACCATCACCGGCCTGCATGCCGCCCATTTAATCCTGGGCTTGCTCATGCTCATCTGGCTGGCTTTGATTCCTGACTGGCAGCCTTCAGCCAGCCCGCCCCATCGCTCCTATCAGAACATCACGATGTATTGGGAATTTTTGGCGGCTATCTATTTGATCCTGTCCATCGTCCTTTATATCTGGCCGCAATTTAAGGAGTATCGCCCATGACAGCTTCCCATGTTGATGCAATCAGTCGCCCGGTTGGGCGCGAGCGCGGGCTGTGGTTCGGCGTCGCCGGCGCCGCGATCGCCTGGGTGATGGCGGAGTTTTTGAATGTGCTCGTCTTCGGCCAGAGTTGCCCGCGCTGGGCCGCGGCCTGGGTTCAGCCCGCGCCGCTGGCTCCCCGCGTCATTCTGCTGGTGATCACGCTGGCGCTGTTGGCCATGGCGATCGCGGCCGGCCTGGTCTGCCATCGGCTCTGGCGCCGGTTTCGCACCGAAAACAGCTCGTTCCTCGACTCGGAAGGCTTCGACCGGCGCGAATACATGACCTTGTTTGGCTGGGTGGTCAGTTCCACGCTCGGTTTAGGGCTGGTCTGGTTTGCCCTGCCCATCTGCATCATCCGCCTGTGTGTGAGGGCGCATTGAACACGGGTTCCAGAACGGGGTGGATGGTGGGGCTGGTCTCGGTGGGACTGCTGGGCATCGGCTGTCAAAAAACTCCGCCCCGCTATCCGGGCGTGCAGTCGTACCGGCTGCGCAGCGGACAATGCGCTGCCGGTCCGGTAGCCTTTCCCACCGGCAATCCGCGGCAGGGCCGCAGGCTGATCGAGCATTTTCATTGCGGCGCCTGCCACCTGATTCCCGGCGTGCCTCATGCCCGCGGCATGGTCGGGCCGCCGTTGATTGACTTTGGCCGGCGAAGCTACGTTGCCGGGGTTTTACCCAATACTCCGCCGAACCTTGAACGCTGGCTGCGTTCGCCCCCGAAAGTGGATCCGCTGACCGCGATGCCCGCCCTGGGGCTCTCCCGGCAACAGGCGCGTGATGTCGCCGCCTATCTCTATACCCTGCGTTGACGAAAGGTGTGTGTGCAAATGGTACGACTTCTGCAATTGCGCTCGGAATTCCATCCCAACCCCCGGGTTCGCTTGCTGCCGGTCCGATTTCTATCGGCAACCACTGTGCGCTGTGGGCTGGGCGGTGCGATTCTGCTCGCAATTCTCGTCTTGCCGCTGCACGCTCAGAAATCCCGCAAAGGCGTATCGCAGGTGCCGGGCCAGTTGTCCACCATTCATCTGGTCAGCCCGGTGCCCGACGGTAACTGGACCCTGCCCGCCGGCGATTACGCCAACACGCGCTACAGCCCGCTCAGCCAGATCAACAGCAAAAATGTCAGCCGTCTGCGCGTGATTTCTACTTTTTCGAATGGCATACCTCACGGCCAGGAAGGCCAGCCGCTGGTCGTTCATAACACGCTGTACATGGTCACGCCTTTTCCCAACAACCTCATCGCACTCGACTTGACCAGGCCGGGCTTCCCCATGAAGTGGATTTACCGGCCGTTTCCCAATCGCCAGGCCGTGGCCCGCGCCTGCTGCGATACCGTCAACCGCGGCGCCAGTTATTCTCATGGCCTGGTGGTCTATTGCACGCTTGACGACCACGTGGTGGCCGTGAACGCCGCCACCGGCAAGCTTGCCTGGTCCACGCGTGTGGGCAATATTGACCGCGGCGAAACCATCACCATGGCGCCGCTCGTCGTGCACGGCATCGTAATCGCCGGCGACAGCGGCGGCGAATTCGGCGTTCATGGCAAAATCACCGCCCTGGCTTTGAAAACCGGCAAAGTGCTCTGGCGGGCCTACAGCACCGGCTCCGATAAGCAGGTGCGCATCGGCCCCAATTTTCATGCCTACTATGCCAAAGACCAGGGAAAAAATCTGGGCAAAACCAGTTGGCCGGCCGGCGCCTGGAAAATCGGGGGCGGCACCGTCTGGGGCTGGATCTCCTACGATCCCGAACTCAACCTGATTTTTTACGGCACCGGCAATCCTTCTCCCTGGGATCAGCAGATGCGTCCCGGCAGCAATCACTGGACCTGTTCTGTTTTTGCCCGCAATCCCCAGACCGGTGATGCGCTGTGGGCCTATCAGATGGTTCCCCACGATGCCTGGGATTACGACGAAATCATGGAAAACATCGCCATTGACATGCGCTGGCATGGCCGCATGCGCAAGTTGTTGCTGCATCCCGCCCGCAATGGCTTCATGTTTGTCTTCGATCGCAGCAATGGCAAAGTTCTCTCCGCGCGGAAATTCGTCTCCAGCGTCAACTGGGCCAGCGCCTATAACCTGAAAACCGGCTTGCCCGAGGTCAATGCCCTGAAAGTCGCGCCGCAAGGCAGTTTTGCCCGCGGCATCTGCCCTTCCTCGACCGGAGCCAAGGAATTTGTTCCCTCGGCGTTTTCTCCTGTGACCGGCTATCTCTATATCCCCGCCCACAACACCTGCATGAATCGCAAGGAATCGGAAGCCAATTATGTCGCCGGCACGCCGTTTCTGGGCTCCAGCACCGCGATGTTTTCCGGACCCGGCGGTTATCAGGGTGAGCTGATCGCCTGGAATGTGCGCCATGCCCGCCCCGTGTGGACAATCAAGGATAAAGTGCTGCCGGTGTACAGCGGCGTCCTGGCCACCGGCGGCAACCTGGTCTTTTACGGCACCCTCGAAGGCTGGTTCCGCGCCGTGAACGCGCGCACCGGCAAGGTGCTGTGGCAATTCAAAACCGGTAGATC
>JAKATS010000243.1 GCA_021818645.1 Acidobacteriota bacterium
CGGGTGACGCCGGCGCATCTCTCCGCGCCCATCCCCAATCATGTGGCGATGGAAATTCTGGCGGCATTGATCATCGCGCTCTTCGCGGTCTGGATGCGGCTGCGGCTTTCCGTGGACAAGCCGGGCGCCTGGCAGCACATTCTCGAGCTGTTATGGACAGGCATTGAAAGCCAGGCAGAGGAAGTGATTGGCCAGGATGCGCCGCAATATCTGGGCTTTTTAATGACCCTGGCCCTGCTGATTCTGGTCGGCAACCTGATGGGCCTGATTCCGGGACTGGCCGCGCCGACAGCGCAGATCACCGTGCCTTTGGGCTGCGCCCTGGCCACGTTTGTCTATTACCACATGCAGGGCATTCGCCGGCAGGGCTGGCTGAGGTATGGAAAAACTTTTCTGGGCCCCATTCCGCTGCTGGCATTTCTGATGTTGCCGATCGAGATTATCAGCCATCTGGCGCGCATCCTTTCGCTTTCCGTGCGTTTATTCGCCAATATGTTCGCCGGCGATATGATCATCCAGATCATGATGGCCTTGTTTCCCCTGGCCGGGGTGGTCTTCATGACCTTTCATTTTTTTATCGCCCTGCTGCAGGCCTACATTTTTGTCCTGCTGGCCATGATCTATCTGGCCGGGGCGGTGGAATCACATCACGGACCGGCGGAAGAAGCGGCCATGGCATAAGTTTGCAGTGCCCGATGGCGTGAGCCCCGAATCCTGCGCGGTCCGGGGAACCACCTCCCAAAGGGATTTCATAACCCGGGCGCGGCCGTTCCGCGAAGGAGAAATGTATGCGTCGTTATTGGCAATCGTTTTTGATACTGGCCGCAATTTTGCTCGCGGCTACCCCATTATTCGGTCAAACCTCCGGGGCAGCCGCCGCTTCCGGGTCCGTGGCAAGCTGGGTGCCGATCGGGGCCGGCATTGGCATGGGTATCGCCTCCGGGCTGTGCGGCATCGGACAGGGCATGGCCACGTCCGGCGCTTCCGAGGCCCTGGCCCGCAATCCCGGCGCGGCCGCCGGCATTCGTTTTTCGCTGATTCTGGGCCTGGTGCTGATTGAATCGCTGGCCCTGTACACGTTTGTCATCATACTGATGAAGACATAGCCGGAATCAAGTCTGGAATGGAAAAAAGGGCGGCTGCCGCAACGGTGGCCGCCCTTTAGATTTGATCGGGACGGATTCTGCGAAACTCGCCGGGAGGCAGATCCGCCAGCTCTAATTTGCCGATACGGGTTCGCACCAGCTTTAAAACCGTATGGCCCAACGCATCGAGCATACGCCGCACCTGCCGGTTTTTGCCTTCAGTGATAGTGATCTCCAGACGGCAGAAGCGGCCATTATCGCCCAGATATTGAATCTGGGCAGGACCGCTGCGCTCGCCCCGGCCCAGGTCCACTCCCTGGCGGAGGCGCGCCAGACCGGCTTCATCCACGATCGCGTTCACTTTTACCAGGTAAGTCTTGGGCACCTTGGTGGCGGGCTGGGTGATGCGCTCGGCGAAGATACTGTCGTTGGTCAATAGCAATAGTCCGCTGCTGTCGAGATCGAGACGGCCGACAGGAAACAGCCATTTGCCTTCCTGCCCCAGGTTGAGCTTGCGGGCGATGAGATCGTAAACGGTGGCGCGGCCGCGGGAGTCGCCATGAGCGGTGAGCACGCCTTTGGGTTTATGCATGGCCCAATACTGGCGGGGCGCATTTTTCAAGCGCCGGCCGTCCAGCCGCAGATTCGGTTCCCTCGCTTCCACCCAGGTCAACGGCTCAGTGACGCGCCGGCCGTGCAGGCTGACCCGGCCGGCTCGGATCGCCTCAGCCGCCTGGGCGCGCGACATGAGACCGCTGCGGGACAGAAGACGGTCGAGCGTAAGTTCGGGTTTGTGCCGGCGCGCGGGTTTTTGCCGGTGAGAAGTTGAAGTCATCGCAGGCACGTGAACAATGCAGCAAAACCAGAATAACGTGAATTGCGGGATGAACATTGCCGGGCTGCGGCACAATAGGGAAGTGCAACCGGAACGACTGAGGCAACTGCTGGAACAGGTGGCGGCGGGCAAGATTACGCCGGCGCGGGCGCAAACCGAACTGCGGCAATTACCGTTTGAAAATCTCGGCTTCGCCCAGGTGGATCATCACCGCGCTCTGCGCAACGGGGCGGCCGAGGTGATTTTCGCCGAAGGTAAAACCCCGCGGCAGGTGGTGGCGATTGCCGCCGCGCTGCGGCGCAAGCAGGCCAAGCTTTTAATTACCAGGGCTACGCCGGCAATTGCGCGGGCAGTAAAGCGGCGCTGGCCGCAAGCCCGCTATTACCCCGCATCGGGGATCATCGGCTGGCGCACGGAGGGCAAAAAAAATAAATCCGCGGCGCGCATGCCGGTGCTGATCGTTTCCGCCGGAACCAGCGATCATCCGGTCGCGGAAGAAGCGATGCTGACCGCGGAGGCCCTGGGCTGCCGCACCGAGTTGATTCAGGATGTGGGGGTCGCCGGCCTGCACCGGCTGCTGGCGTACGTGCCCAGATTGCAGCAGGCGGGGGTGGTGATCGTGGTGGCGGGCATGGAAGGGGCGCTGCCCAGCGTGGTCGGCGGCCTCACGCAGGCGCCGGTGATCGCGGTGCCCACCCGCATCGGCTATGGAACCGGACTGCATGGCGTAGGCGCATTGATGGGCATGCTGAATGCCTGCGCTTCAAATGTGGTCACGGTCAATATTGATAACGGTTTTGGCGCTGGATACGTGGCCGCGCAGATCATGCGACTGGCCGGTACAGATCAGGCAAAGCAATAAGCTTCGCATAGCTGCGTTGGCTTAGACTGTCGTCTGGAAGCAGTAAAAAATAATTAACGCAATTCTTCGCAGCCGGCAGCGGCGGGCGTGGCGATGATTTCGGCTTCCAGCCCGGAGGCCTGGGCATAGGCTTGAGCCGTGGCGCTGCGAAACGAATCCACCAGGTTGGGGCGCACCAGGTTGACGGTACACCCGCCAAAGCCGCCGCCGGTCATGCGCCCGGCCAGAAACCCCGGCGCCGCTTCAGCCGCAGCGACCATGAGGTCGAGTTCCCGGCAGGAAATTTCGTAATCATCGCGCATGCTGGCGTGGGAAGCGGCAAACAGGCGATGTAAACGGGCAAAGTTACCCTCATGAAAGGCCCGCACCGCATCCTGAACGCGCTGATTCTCGGTGACGATATGACGGCATCGGCGGAAGACCACCGGCGTCAGCTCCGACTGATGCGCATTGAGTTCCGCGAGGGTTACATCCCGCAGGCTGGCGATTTCAGGCCGATCACGGCGCAGCAGATCTACACCTATTTCGCATTCCTTCCGGCGCTGGTTATATTCCGAGCCGGCCAATTCGTGTTTGACCCCGGTATTACAGACCACCAGGGCGCAGCCGGCGGGCAGGGCAACCAGTTCCCATTCCAGATTGCGGCAGTCGAGGCGGAGGGCGTGCCCGGCGCGGGCAAAGGTGCTGATGAATTGATCCATGACGCCGGATTGAGTGCCCGCGAAAGCGTGTTCGGCATGCTGGCCGGCCCGCACCAGATGCAGAGGATCGAAGGGCGCGCCGGACAAGGCGGCCAGGGCCAGGCCGGTGGAAATTTCCAGCGCGGCGGAGGAGCTGAGCCCAGCTCCGTGGGGGACCTCGCTGGTGACAAAAAGATCGGCGCCCTGCAGGGACAAACCCTGGGCCTGCAGGCCATCCGCGACACCCGCCAGATAATTACCCCAGCCGCGGATCGGCTGCAGCCGATCAAGTGAGAGGGTAAAGGTTTCCGGAAATTGCGCGCTGGACATTCGCAATTCGCGGCCGGCGCGCGGCCGCGCGGCGGCATACGTATAGCGGTCAATGGCGGCAGGCAGGACAAAACCCAGATTGTAGTCGGTATGTTCGCCGATCAGGTTGACGCGTCCGGGAGCGCGAAACAAGCGCACGGGACCGCCCAGCCGGGCGCTGGCCATTTCCCGCACGGCTGCGGGAGTCTGCGGCTGAGGTAAAGCCAGGCTCATGCGCCCGCGCTCCCGATGGCATGGCGCAACTCGGCGGCCTTTTCCTCCGCCAGCGTATCGTTGATGAACGTCCCTGCGCCCGATTCGCAGCCGGCCAGATATTTCAGTCGGGTGGCGCTGCGGTACGGCGGAAGAAATTCAATATGAAAGTGAAAATACGGGTGCGAACGGCCGTCACAAGGGGACTGATGGAGCAGCATCATGTAAGGGAAAGAGAAATTAAACAGCCGGTCAAAGCCCGTGAGCACGTGCTTCAGCGCCTGGGCCCAGAGCAGAATTTCATTGTCCGTCAGCTCCAGCAGACTGCCCAGATGACGGCGCGGCAGCAGATGGGTTTCGTACGGATAGCGGGCGTAAAAGGGAATGACGGCGGTGCACGCATCGTTTTCGTGCACTACGCGCCGGCCCTGGCTGCGTTCGCCGGCCAGTTGCGCGCAGAGCAGGCAGGCATGATGATGCCTCCAATATCTGCGCATCTGCTGCAGCTCACGGGCAGGAATGGGCGGAATATAGTCGAAGGCGTAGATCTGGCCGTGCGGGTGCGACAGGGTGACGCCGATGACCTCGCCTTTGTTTTCAAAGATCAGAACATATTGAATTTCCGGCCGCTGGCTTAATTCCTGATAGCGGTCCCGCCAGACGCGGATCAGGCGCTCGATATTGGCCACCGGCTCCTGGGCCAGCGTGGTATCGTGACGGGGCGAATAGACCACCACCTCGCAGATGCCTTGCGCCGGCCGCACGGGGGTGAGTTTTGTTCCCCGCACCGCGGGTCGGGGCGGATGGCGGTGAAAGGAGGGAAATTTATTTTCAAAAACCGCGATTTCGAAATCGGGAAAAGGTATCTCGGTTTCCATTTTTCCCGGCTGGGTGGGGCAGAGCGGGCAATAATCGGGCGGAGGATGAAAGGTGCGGTCCTGGCGGTGCGTGGCCGTAACCACCCATTCGCCCAATAGAGGATTCCAGCGCAGTTCCGACATGGCAATGAGTGAAGATCAGCTTTTGCGCGGCGATGCCGCCAGGGTTGACGGAGCCGATGGATTTTCAGTGAAGGTGTAAAGAAAAAGTTTGCGGCCGTCAGGTTTGGTCAGATCCTGCCGGTGCAGAACCGGGTTGGGAACTGGGTGAAGGGTGACGATGGCCTGCTTTTTCATGCGGAAATTCAGTTTATCAAAGCGGGAGATGGATACCAGATTTTTGCAGGCGTTCCTCCAGAATCATGTCTGGTGTCCAGCCGCGAAGATTGAGTTCGGCGGGATCGCCGGCGGCAAGCGCTGCGCGGGGAATTAATCCGATCAGCTCGGTTTCAACCGCGGCGGTGCCCAAATCGCGCGCCAGTTGGCTGACCTTTCGCCAGACATCATAGAGCCCGGTCTGCCGGAAATCGGTGAGATTCATCGAGACCTGAGCCCGATCGGGATCGCGCAGCCGCAGTCCCAGCGCTTTGACGGCCGGAAAGCCGCCGTTGGAGGCGCGAATGGCGCGGGCGATCCGGCGTGCGATGGACGGATCCGCGGTGGCGAGATTGATATTGCAGGCGATCAGCAGTGGCCGGGCGC
>JAKATS010000344.1 GCA_021818645.1 Acidobacteriota bacterium
GTGGCCGCCGGCGCCAGCCGCGTGGGCGCCAGCGCCAGCGTAAAAATCGTCGCCGGCGAAGCCTCCGCGCCCGCCGCCGGGTACTGATTCCAATCTTTATTTATGCCGTATGACAGCAGGCGTGTCTGACAGTTCTTTCGGTGATACTGTCTGAATCTATGCCGCAAATTTCCGCGCAAAAAAAACAAGGCGCCGGCTCCGCCCGCCAGCTGGAAAACCTGGCCCGCCGCTACGGCACGCCGCTTTATGTGTACGACTGGAACACGATCGCCGCTGCCTGGCGGGAATTTGATCAGGAACTTACCGGCATTCCGCATCTGATCTGCGCCGCGGTCAAGGCGAACGCCAATCTGGCCCTGCTTGGCGGCCTGGCGCGGCTGGGCTCCGGTTTTGATATTGTTTCCGGCGGCGAGCTGGCGCGAGTTCTGCAGGCCGGGGGTGTTGCCGGCCGCGTGGTTTTTTCCGGCGTCGGCAAAACCCGCGACGAAATGGATGCGGCTTTGCAGGCCGGGGTGCTGCTATTCAATGTGGAATCGGCGCCGGAACTGGCCCTGCTCGAGGCTCGCGCCCGCGCCCGCCGCCGGCCGGCCGGGTTTGGCATTCGGGTCAATCCCAACATCGCCGCGCCCACCCATCCCCACATTGCCACTGGACTGCATCGTCACAAATTCGGCCTGACCGCGTCCGCCGCGCTGGCGCTGTATGAGCAAACCCGCGCTTCGCGCTGGCTGCAGGCGCGGGGCTTGAGCTTTCATATCGGCTCGCAGATTCTCGATTCCAAACCCTTGGCCGCCGCGCTGGTCAAAATTCTGCCATTGGTGCATCATCTGCGCCAGTTTGCGCCGCTCGAATATCTCGATGTGGGCGGCGGGATTGGCATTGATTACCGGCACGGCCGGGCAGTCCCGGTCAGGCCCTTTCTGGCGCCTCTGAAAAAGCATCTGCAGGCCAGCGGCCTGACCCTGCTGCTGGAACCGGGACGACGCCTGTTTGCCGCCGCCGGGCTGCTGCTCACCCGCGTGCTGTATATCAAAGACAACGCCCGCCGCCGGTTTGTGATTGTGGATGCCGGCCACAACGACCTCATCCGTCCGGCGTTTTACGACGCGTATCACCGCATCGCGCCGCTGCGGCCGCGCGCCGGCGCCGCCCGCCGCGTGGATATTGTCGGGCCGATCTGCGAAACCGCCGATTTCTTTGCTCGGGAGCGCCGGCTGGCGCCGGTGCGGGCAGGCGACCTGCTGGCCATTTACGACGCCGGGGCCTATGGCTTTTCGCTCAGTTCCAACTACAACGCCCGCCCCCGCGCGGCGGAAGTGCTGCTGGAAAATGGCCGCGCCCGCCTCATCCGCCGCCGCGAAACTCACGCCGATTTAATGGCCCTGGAAATGGAACTATAAGCAGCGCTGCATTTATTCCACGCGCAAGGCTTCGAGCGGATCAATCCTCGCCGCCGCGCGCGCCGGAAGATAGCTGGCGGCAAAGGCCACGCCCAGAAACAGCAGCGCCGAGCCCAGCAGGGTCATGGGATCATAGACGGCCACGCCGTAGAGCAGATGCTTCAGCAGCAGCGCCGCCGGTATCGCCGCCGCCAGCCCGATACCGATGCCCCACAGCGCCAGCCGCAGGCTGCCCGACAGAACCAGCTTCATCACCGCGCCGCGGTCCGCGCCCAGCGCCTGCCGCACCCCCAGCTCGCGCGTGCGCTGCGCCACCCCGTAAGAGATGACGCCATAAATCCCCACCGCGGCCAACAAGACCGCCAGGCCGGAGAAGATTTCCAGCAGCTGCATGGGAAAGGTGCGGCTCGATTCTGAATTTCGCACGATCTGCCGCATCGTCTGCACCTGATAGATCGGCTCGTTGGTGGAAATTTTCCGGATCGCCGCCCGCGCCGCCGGCACGGCCTCGAGCGCCGGGCCGCGCGTGCGCGCCACCACCGTCATGCCGTTGAGAAAAGTCGGCAGATATTGCGGAGGAATCTGGCTGAAGGCGATATAAATCTCCGCCTTGATTTTGCTGGTCGCATCCGCCGCCAGTCCCCAGTGGCTGACATGGCCCACTTCGCCAACAATACGCATGGGGCCGATGAACTGGGCATAGAGCGTTTTGCCCACCGGATTCTGCCCCGAAAAATCCTGGTCCGCCAGCGCCCGGTCAATCACCACCACGAACGGATTCCCGGCCCGATCCTGGCGGCCGATAAAACGCCCGCGCAGCAGGGGAATATTCATCACCGCGCGATAGCCGGGCGTGACCACATAAAACAGCGCGGGTTTAGTGGCGGAAGGCGGCGGAGGCGGTCCTGGCCGAGTCCAGTAGCCCAGCACACTATCATTGCCGTCGAGCGGCAAAAGGCTGGTCAGGCCAGCGGCGGTAATGCCCGGCGTATGCGCCAGCCCACGGATGGTGGTATGAAAATCTTTCAGGATCAAATCCGGCGACTGGGTCGCGCCCGGCGGCAGGGCGACGTTAAAGGTCAACACATGCCGCGCCGTAAAACCGGGATTCAAATCATAAAGCGCATGCAGGCTGCGCAGCAGCAGTCCCGCTCCGGTCAGCAGCACCAGCGTCAGCGACACTTCGGCCACGATCAGGGCCGACAAGGCCCGCCCGCGCGCCGCGCTGCCGCCGCGCCCGCCTTCCTTCAATTCCTGCTGGAGCTGCAGCTTCAGGCCATGCCATAACGGCGCCAGGCCGGATAAGATGCCAGTCAATACCGAGATGCCCAGAGTAAAGCCCAGCACCATGCCGTTGATATGAACGCGGCCCATCATGGCCAGGCCGTTCCAGCCTCCGGGCGCGAGCTTGAGCAGCGCCGGTAAAATCATCCAGGCCAGCCACGCGCCCAACCCGCCGCCAATCAAGGCCAGCAGAATGCTTTCCGTCAGCAGTTGCCGGGCCAGCCGCACCGGGCTGGCGCCCAGCGCCGCCCGCACGGCAAATTCCCGGTTGCGCTTCATCGCCCGCGCCAGCATTAAATTCGCCACATTGGCGCAGGCGATCAGCAGCACCAGCCCCACCGCGCCCAGCAGCATCCAGATGGTGGGGCTCGAACCGCTTTCGACCCAGTGTGTCAGCGATTCCATGGCCACGCCCACATGCCCGTCGGCGACCGGATAGGCGCGCGCCAGTTGCGCCGCAACCGATTTCATATCGGCCAGCGCGGCTGCCTGCGTCACTCCGGGTTTCAGCCTCGCGATTCCCTGAATGCCGGGATTGATTTCCCGATTCTGCAGCATGGCCGAACTGCCCTGGCCCAGGGGAACAAAAATATCCTGCTTGCCAAATAGCCTGAAATGCCGGGGCGCGATCCCGACGATGGTAAAGATTTTGCCGTTCAGCTCCATGCCGCGGCCCAGCACGCCAGGCGACGAGCCAAAGCGCCGCTGCCACAGTCCATAGCTCAAAATCACCGCCGGCCGGCCGCCGGGCATATCTTCTTTTGAGCTGAAGCCGCGGCCCAGGGTCAGCGGCAATCCCAGCACCTGAAAATAATTGGCGGTGATATCGCCGCTGTTGAGCAGCTCGGCCGCGCCGTCGCCGGTAAAGTTGAACGCGCCGAAGCGCGTGGCCGCCAGACCGCTGAAAACGGTGTTCATGCGCTGCCAGTCGAGCAGGTTCAGATAGGACAGCGTTTCATGCTGGATAACCCGGGTGCTTTGAAACACCCGCACCAGGCGGCCGGGCTGGCGATAGGGCAACGGCGCCAGCAAGGCGCCATCCACCACGCTGAAAATAGCGGTATTGGCGCCAATGCCCAGCGCCAGCGTCAACACCGCGACGATGAAAAATCCCGGCGCGTTGAAGAGCATGCGCAGCCCGATGCGCAGGTCCTGAAAAAATTGATCCATGGCTGATCCTTCCAGCGGCTATGACGAGCCTACCCATGGCTCTGCACGCTTCATGCCAGGACCTGCGTTTTATAAATCCTTATTCATTAAATGGTTGCGCGTAAAGACCCGCACGCGAGTGTTCGTTTATGGGATTGAGCTGTCGCAAAACGCGACAATACTGGCGCGGGCTCCTGCATGGCTGCGCCATGCGTCCCGCTTCTGCTCGCCATGGCACGGGGGCCCCTGCACGGCATTTCCCAAAGCAATTTCCATGAAATTGCTTACAGACACAAAACCTGCGGTTTTGTATGCCGTGCGTCCCGCTTTTCTGGCGTGGGCCCCTGCCTGCATAAATTGCCACCTTTTTACATTCTTTACATGTAGGATAAAGCTACCGGTGCGGGCAGAAAATGAATAACCCCTTTCATTTCAACAGCTTTTTTCATGACTGCTTTGGCCCGCTGATTGCTCAGTCCGCAATACAGCTTTGTTGCAGACATACCTTCATTGAAATGAGTCGAATCATGAAACACTCGTCCAGATACCTAAAACCGCTGATGATTTTGTTGCTTGCCGCCGGCTGGCTGGGCCTGGCCGGCTGTGGCGGCAATGGCTCGTCTGTCCCGTCGGGCAGTTCCATGTCGCCTTCTTCCACTGCGCCGATGCTGGTCACGGTGGGCGATGCACCCTTGAGTAATATCCTCTCCGCACAGGTCACGGTATCGGCCCTGAGTTTATCGGCTGGAGGGAGCTCCAGCCCAGTCTCTTTGCTGCAGCAGCCGAGAACCATCGAGCTTTCCGGCCTGGGCGCGGTGCAGGAGCCGCTGGAGCTGGAAAATATTCCCCAAGGCAATTACAGTTCGGTCAGTCTTACCGTCAGCGCAGCTCAGGCCACCTATTTGAATAGCTCCGGACAAGCGGTTACCACCCAGGCGACGCTGAATCAGCCTTCGGTCACGGTGGCGCTCAGCCCGGCGCTGGACATCACCTCCGCCAACAGTGTGCAGTTGCGGCTCGACTTCAATCTGGCGCAGTCCTTTGATTTGACCAACAATGTGCTGACCTTCACTCCCGCCATCAACTCCGCCGCCGGGACGGTGCAATCCGAAAACGATGCGGAAAAAGAGGTTGAAGTCACCGGTCCGGTGCAGGCGGTGAGCGCGAATTCCATCACGGTGCAATCCGCCGATTCCGGGCAGCAGTTCACTTTCGCGATTGATAACTCCACTCAATTCGCCGGCACCCTGACCCTGGCTGCGATCCAGAACGGAGCAATTGTGCACATCCAGGGCCTGGTGCAATCGGATGGCAGCCTGCTTGCCACCATGATCAGCGCCTCGCTCGATGGACAAGCGGAAAACTCTTCCCAGGCCGGCGGCAATGGCATTATTACCGCCGTGACCACCGACACGAGCGGCGCCGTGAGTTCGTTCATGCTGGCCCCGCGGGAAGATTTTGGCGATGCCGGGAATTTGCCGCCCGCGGGCCAGGAAATGACCGTGAATCTGAACTCTTCCACCATCTATGGCATGGCCAGCGATGCCGCACAGGCCGGGATCAGCGCCGGCGCTTTCACCAACGCGGAATTATTTGCCGGCCAGTCGGTGCAGGTCATCGGGGTGGCCGTTTCAGCAGGCGTGATTACCGCGCAGGAAGTGGATTTGAAGGCGGAAAGCGTCACCGGAACCCTGGACGCCGTACCCCAGGGAACGGCTCCGGATTTT
>JAKATS010000230.1 GCA_021818645.1 Acidobacteriota bacterium
TCCGCGGATTCAAGTCATCGCCGAAGGCCGCACCGGCCTGGAGGCGGTGGAGCTGGCCCGCCAGCATACGCCCGACGTCATGGTGCTCGACATGGCCATGCCGGAGCTGAACGGAATTGAAGCGGCTGAGCAAATCGCGCGCAATCAACCCGAAATCCGGCTCATGATCGTGAGCATGTATGCGGAAGAGACCTATGTGCGGCAGGCGCTGCGGGTGGGCGTGCAGGGTTATGTACTGAAAGACGCGCTGGATCTGGACCTGGCCGCCGCGGTGTTGAGCATAGCCGAGGGCCGGCCCTATCTCAGTCCCGGGGTGGCCTCGCTGCTGATTGACGTGGTGCGCGACGGGCGCGAATCCGCGCCGGAAGATCCCTACGAACGGCTGACCCAGCGGGAAAAGCAGATATTACAAATGGTCGCCGAAGGCCAGTCGAACAAGGAAATCGCGCTCAAGCTGGGCATCAGCCATAACACGGTGGCCGTGCACCGCGCTAATTTAATGCAGACGCTGGGGATGCACCGCACCGCCGAGCTGGTGCTTTTCGCTGTGAAACGGGGTTTTGTAAGCCCGCATTAACCCGGGAAGCTCGCATCAATTCACTAAACCATTCGCATTTTTCAGGACCCAGAGCTGATTGGTCAAGGTTGAAGTCCCGCTGGTGACCATGACGGTCATGATATTGCCGGCGGAATCATAAACCGAACCCAGAACGCCGCCAATCGCCGGACCGGTATTGGCCGGATAATCGGCCCAGACCGCATTCCCGCCGTTATTATTGGCGTTCTCCAGCAACCATTGCTGTAAATCGCCGGTCGCCAGGGGGAACATGCCACGGTTATGCGCCGCATCGTAGGCGGGCCAGGCCGAGGCAAAAGCCGGCGGAGCTCCCGCCGAACCCGCGGCAATCACATTGCTCCACACCGGAATCCCACCCGAACCATTCGCATTGGATAAAATCCAGACCGCATTGTTATTCGCCGCCGTGGTGGAACCGCCGGCAATGATCAGTTCGTTGGCAGATGCATCATAAAGCGCGCTCGCCTGATAGCCAGCCGCAGGCGCGGCATTGGAGGGATGAAGCTGAATCCAGGTCGGGGTGCTGTTGCCGGTCAGCGGATCGGCAGCGCCCATGCCATCGGCGTCGGTAAGCAGCCAAACATCCGTAAATACGCCTCCGGATCCGCCGCCATCCTGGCCGCCAAAAACGATCAGACGGTCGGTTGTCACATCCAGAGCAACCGCGGCATTAATACGCGGCTGCGGGGCGGTTCCGGCCGGACTCAACTGCGTCCAGGCCGGCGCGCCGCCAATGCCATTGGCATTGGATAACACCCAAACATCATTCGCCGCCGGCGTGCATCCGCCGAGACAGCCGCCAAATATGATGAAGCGGTTGCTGGCGCTGTTATAAGCCCCGCTTTGATTGTCCCGGGCCGCGGGAAGCGAGCCGTTGGGCAGCAATTGAGTCCATGCCGGAGTGCCGTTCAAGCCATTGGCGTGGCTGAGAACCCAGGTATCATTCAGATTGCAGCGCCCGCCGCAACCGGAATAAGCGCCGCCGAACAGAATCAGGTTGCCCTGGCCGTCGCCGACGATCGAAGCGCCATAATCACGTTCCTGCGGCGGGCCTCCGGATGGACTCAACTGGGTCCAGACTGAATTACTTCCGCCGGAGGGATTGCCTCCGGGACTGACGGGAGTATTTCCGCCGCCATTGCAGCCCAGGGTCATCAGCCCGAAAAGCAAAAAAACCGCCAATAGGATTTTGGATTTCTTCACTCAGTCCTCCCGAAGTAATACCGGACAGATGTCATTTTGCTTACAGTTCATGAATGAGTCAACTCATGCCTGGCGCGGGCCCCGCGCAGGGGATAGTTTGTTTTAATGCTTCAACTAATCCCTAATGATTAGTGCCGGGCGGAAACCGGTGAGCTACAATCACTCGGGTTTCCCCTGCGCCATGTCCAGAATCGAAAAGATTTTCGTTATTTTTCTGCTTGCGGCGGCGGTCAGCGCCGGCATTTTATGGGATTTTCCGGCGGCGACCTTATGGTACGTGACGCTGGTGCTGCTGCATGCCGGGCTGGGCATTGCGCTCGTCGGCCTGGGCATTGCAGCCTGGAAAAAACACGCCGGGCGCCGCACCCTGGCCGGGAAGGCATTCTGGCTGGCGTTTCTCGGCGCGGCCGGCTTTGGGGTGGTGCTGCTGATCCTCGGCAACGGGCTGCATGATCGGCCGTGGTTCTGGCTGCATCTGGGATTTTCCGCCCTGTTACTGGCGATGCTGGCGGTCTGGCTGGCGGGACGCGGCCCGGCTCAGGCTGAACCCGCCCGCATGGGGAACAACGGCAACCGGCGGGGCGCATACTGGCACGGGAGCGGAATTGCGCTGTGCGGCCTGGTACTGATCGCGACGCCCGCGATTCATTACTACCGGCAGAACCATCCCCGGCGCTGGGCGGTGATCAAAAACCGGGTCCTGGGATACATTTCCTCGCAGCAGGAAACCGGGAACTCACCGTACGCGCCTTCCGACGTGGAAACCCTCTGGCACGGCCATAAAAATCATTTCATCCCGACGAAGTTTTTCGAAAATTCCCAGGAATGCCAGAGCTGCCATCCGCAGATTTACCGGGAGTGGGAAGCCTCGTCGCATCATTTTTCTTCCTTCAATAATCAGTTCTACAGCAAATCCATCCAGTACATGCAGCAGATTGACCTGGAAAACACGCGCGGCAGCCAGCTTTGCGCGGGCTGCCACGATCCGGCGGTGATGCTGACGGGCTACTGGAAAACCCCCATCATTCACCAGCTAGATACGCCGCGGGCGCAGGCGGGGCTGGGCTGCGTGGCCTGCCACGGCATAGTGCATGTGCGCAGCACGCTGGGCAACGGCTCGTATGTGATCTCCGACCCGCAGTTGAACGCGCTGGTGCACAGCAACAACCGCGTGGTGCAGTGGGCCTATCGGGCGGTGCTGCACCTGGACCCGGCGCCGCATGACCGGACGTTTCTGCCGCGGTTTTTCACTCACCAGACAGCGCAGTTATGCTCGGCCTGCCATAAAGTGCATCTCGACGTGCCGGATAATCATTACCGCTGGATTCGCGGCTTTGATGAATACGACGCCTGGCAGGCGAGCGGCGTCTCCATGCAGGGGGCGCGGTCGTTTTACTATCCGCCGCGGGCAAAAAACTGCGCAACCTGCCATATGCCCAAAGTGCGCTCGAACGATCCGGCCGCGGTGGACGGGTTCATTCGCTCGCACCGCTTCCCGGCCGCCAACACCGCCCTGG
Source organism: Acidobacteriota bacterium (assembly GCA_021818645.1). Taxonomy (GTDB): domain Bacteria; phylum Acidobacteriota; class Terriglobia; order Terriglobales; family SCQP01; genus JAKAZV01. The sequence goes on from JAKATS010000230.1 coordinate 3,298, forward strand.
CCTATGTCAATCACCGCCCGCGGCAACTGGCGGATGACGAACGGTTTCTGCGGGGCGCCGTCACCACCGATATTTTCGCGGTCGTGCGCGGCGCTTCGAGCGAGAGCGTCACGCGTGCCCGCGGCGCAACGGCGCCGCAGGCGGCCAACTTCTTCGGCCAGGGAGAAGAGAGCAGCCATTTCGGCATGCAGGCGCTTTACCGCCAGGGCGGACACCTGCAGATTCTGGGGCCAATCAACGAAGTCAAACCGACTTTGAAAGCGGGCGCGACGGTGCGCGTGGATGTGGTGATCCGCACCATGCGGCTGGGGCATTTCTTCCCCGGCGGCACGATTGACGCGCAGGAAGCCTGGGTGGATTTCAAGGCGCTCGACGGCCGCGGACGGCCGATTTTCTGGAGCGGATTTTTCAAGCCCAACGGCAAGGTGGACCCGAGCGCGCATTTTTACCGTTCCCTGCTGCTCGACGCCCATGGCCACCCGATCAACAAGCGCGACGCCGAGCTGGCCCGCAGCGTGGTGTATGTCCACATTATTCCTCCCGGCGCCGCCGACACGGTGCATTATCAACTGCGCGTGCCGCCGGGCACGCCGGGGAGATCGGAGCTGATCGCCAAGCTGAAGTACCGGAAATTCGGCTGGTTTTTCGATCATTTCTCCTATGCCGGAGTGCAGCAGCCGGGCAAATTCACCTTCAACTACGACGACCGCAAGACGCTTTTCAACGGCAGCATGAAGGGCGTGGCCGGCGAGATTCACCACATTCCCAACCTGCCGGTGGTGACCCTGAGCCAGGCGCGGGTGGTGCTGCCGCTGGCGGCGCACATTCGCGCCACCGCTCCGGCCGGCCACAGCAAGCTGGACTGGGTGCGCTGGAACGATTACGGCATCGGCTTACTGCTGCAAGGCGACCTGACGGGAGCCGAACAGGCCTTCCGGCAGACGGTGAAGATTGAGCCGCAAAATCCGGATGGCTGGCTGAACATCGGCCGCGCGCAGCAGCAGGAAGGCGAACTGCGGCGGGCGCTGGCCAACATTGACCATGCGCTGCGGCTGCACCCCGGCCTGCCGCGGGCTCTGTTTTTTCAGGCGCTGGTGTATAAAGCCGAGGGCCACTACAAACGCGCGGAAACGGCGCTGGACGGGGTGCTGCACGTGTTTCCGCACGACCGTATTGTGCTGAACCAGGCGGGGCGGCTGCGATTTTTGCAGGCGCGATTCCGGTCCGCCATCGCCATTTTCAAGCGAACCCTAAGGGTGGATTCAGAGAACCTGTTCGCGCATTACAATCTGATGCTCTGCTATCGCGGCCTGGGCGAGCTGCGGCGCTCGCGCCGGCAGCAAGCCATGTACGAGCGGTTCAAAGCCTACGAGGCGGCCCAGTCCATCGCCGGCGCTTACGATCTTAAACATCCCAACGCCAATAATGAAGCCCAGCCGGTGCATGTGCATGTATCGGGACTCTATGTTCCGGGGCAATTACTGGCGCCGCGGGCCTGGCGCGGCCCGGTCGCCCGGGAGCATCCCGACGGCGCGCCCATTCTGGCGCCGGCTAAAAAACCCGCACCGCATGCGCCGGCCGCGGTGGCATTGCTGCAAAAACCATGAAAAAAATTCTTCCGTTCATCCTGGCCATTGTTTTTCTGATCGGGGCCGTATTCTGGCTGCGCCAGCATGGCAAGCCATCCGCAACGGCCAGCCCGAACTCCACCGCGACCGGCGCGCCGACGCCGATGGCCGCCAACACGAGTGTCCCCGCAGGGCCGCTGCAATTTGTAGACGTGACCAAAGCGGCGGGCATCAACTTCGTACACAACTCGGGCGCATACGGCAAAAAATACCTGCCGGAGACGCTGGGGTCGGGGGTGGCGTTTATTGATTACAACCACAGCGGCTACCCATCCATTCTGCTGCTGGATGGCGAGGACTGGCCGGGCCACCCCACCCACCTGCATGGGCAGACCATGCGCCTGTACCGCAACAACGGGAATGGAACGTTTACCGACGTGACCCGGCAGGCCGGGCTGGCGGCGCCGATGTACGGCATGGGCGCGGCGGTGGGCGATTACCTGAACAACGGCAACCAGGACCTGTTCATCACCGCACTCAATGGCAATCACCTGTTTCGCAACAACGGCAACGGAACCTTCACCGATGTCACAAAACAGGCGGGGCTGGACGTGGACCCCGGCCTCGCCACCAGCGCCGCCTGGGTGGATTATGACCGCGACGGCTGTCTCGACTTATGGGTGGATTATTAC
>JAKATS010000193.1 GCA_021818645.1 Acidobacteriota bacterium
AATCGGCCTGCCGGCAGGCCACAGTCAGGGCCTGCATTAAAGCCATGACCGAGCAGGGCCGGCCGGTGCCGAAATTCATGGCTTCGCCATGATGATTGCCGGCCAGGAGCGAGGCGGCAAAGAGCAGATAGGCACGCACCGCGTCAGAGACATACATATAATCGCGCTCAGGCGAGCCGTCACTGCGCAGCACCGGCGCTTCGCCGCACAGCATGGCGTGCAGCGTGCCGGGGATCAGACGAGACAGATTCAAATCGCCAGGGCCATACAAATTCGCACAGCGAGTTATGCCGATGGGCAATTGATAGGTCTGGGAATAGGAACGGGCCAGGATTTCAGCGCAGGCCTTGGAGGCATCATAGGGGAAGCCGGCGAGCAAGGGGAATTCTTCGCGATAGGGAAGCTGGGGCTGCGCGCCGTAGGCCTTATCGCTGGAAGCGAGTAGGCAAGCCTGCACCGGATGGCGACGACAGGCTTCCAGCAGGCGCCAGGTGCCGGCGATATTGGTCTCAAAGGTGGCGGTGGGATTCTGGCGCGCCGGGCCCACCAGAGTCTGCGCCGCCAGATGAAAGACCACCGAGACGGAATAGTCGGTGAGAATGCGCTCGTGCAGCGCCTGATCTTCCACCCGGCCGCGCACGATGACCAGACTGCCTTCCAGGCCAAATAAGGTGAAAGGATCGGGCAGAGGGGCATCGCGCACCAGAGCGATGACCCGCGCGCCCAGCCGCCGCAGCGCCTGGCAAAGATTCAGCCCCAGCAGGCAGGTCGCACCGGTGACGAGCACCGGGCGATCGCGCCACAGGCTGAAATCTATTCCTTCCAGATTTTCCAAGGCGCCTGGCTGGTATCCCATAAGCGGGTCAGATCCTGCTGGTCTTTATAAGTATCCATGCAAGCCCAAAAACCATCATGCAGGTAAGCCATGAGCTGTCCGGCGGCGGATAAGGCCCGCATAGGTTCGCCTTCGAGCGGTTCACCCGGGCGCAGATAATCGAAGACGGCCGGGGTGAAAACAAAAAAGCCCCCATTAATGCGCTGCTCGAGGCGCGGTTTTTCGGCAAAACCCGTGACCTGACCCTGAGGCGTGATCTGCAGCATGCCGAAGGGAGAAAACGGGCGCACCGCAGTGAGGGTTGCGATGCAGCCATGGCGGGCATGAAATTCGAATAAGGCACGAAGATCAAGATCAGCCAGCCCGTCGCTATACGTCGCGAAAAAAACCGATTCGGACCGCAGAGACGATGCCACAGCCCGCAGGCGCTCACCGGTGGTGGAGGATTCTCCGGTGGGCAGGCAATGAATCGCGCAATCGGCGGGTAACAGGGAACCACCCGGCGCAAACGCCTGCGCGATCATTTCTCCGCGATAACCGGTCAATAAAATAAAACGCCGCACGCCAAAACAGGCGTAATAGCGAATCACATGCCAGAGGACAGGACGCGGGCCGACGGGCAGCAGCGGCTTGGGAAGATCATCACTCTGACTGCGCAGGCGCAAACCCTGGCCACCGCAGAAAATCACCAGCGGCGGCAGGGGTATCGGGGAAGCCATCAATGACTCAAACCGCCGCGGCGGCAGCCTGTGCGACGGCGATGGGAAGACGGCGGCGCAAGCGGGCGGAACTCCGCAGACGATCCAGCACCTGCATCACGGCCATGGCTTCAGCCGGGGCGCCCAGATATGGAGCGCGATGCTGCATGGCATTCATAAAATCTTCCCATTCCAATTGCCAGGAAGAATCCGGGCCCTGAAATTCGGCGGAGGTGGTTTCAGGGGGTCCGCCAGCGGGGCGGCGGCGATGATGCAACAAGGTTTCAGGGCCGTAACTGCCACCCAGACCTTCCACGATCAAAGAGCCGGTCTCGCCAAAGACTTCGAGCGAGAACAGGTTTTTCCACTGCGTCCAACTGGAATGCAGGCTGGCGACGGCGCCACCGGGATAATGGAGCAGAGCGAAGGCATTGTCTTCCAGCGGCTGCACCGGCCAGACCGCGGTCTGCAATTCGGCATAAACGGAATCGGGCATGCCGAGCAGCCAATGCAGGAGATCGAGCAGATGCACGCCCTGATCGAGCAGCTCGCCGCCGCCGGAGAGCCTGGCCTGGCCGCGCCATTCCTGGTCATAGCCCGGGCGGCCGCCATGGCCATAGCGAACGCGGAGATTGATAATTTTTCCGATATCGCCGGCGCGCACCGACTGCGCGAGGCGGGCAACAGCGGGGTGGTAGCGGTGATTAAAGCCGAATTTCAAAATCCGGCCGGACGTTTCGGCCGCGGAACACAACCGGCGGCATTGCCCGAGATTGGCGCCCGGCGGTTTTTCCATCAGCACATGCAGGCCGCGGCGCAGGGCGGCGACGGCGATGGGAACCGCCTGAACATTGGGCGCGGCGACGAGCAGAACGTCAAGCGGCCGGCGCAACAGCTTGCGCGCATCCGCATCCACGGGAACTTTATAGAGCGCGGCGGCTTCCAGCCGGGCGACGGGGCTGGGGTCGGCAATGCCCGCCAGTTGGACGCGGGAATCGGCCGCCGCGATCTGCGCCCGGCGACGGCCGATCAGCCCGAAGCCGGCGAGGCCGATGCGAAGCGGGGCAATGTTTGCGAGGTTGCTGGTCATCAACCGGAGTCAGGCCAGGCCGGCGGATTTTGCCGCAGTCAGTGGAGCAAACCGGGTGGGTGTACTGCCGAGACTGGAGACAACTTTACTGCCTTCGTTTTCCAGCATGTAATGCAGGCGGGGCATACCCTGGGCAAACATGAATTCTTCCAGCCGGCGATGGTCGCGCGGACAGTACAACATCAGGAAACCGCCGCCTCCGGCACCGACAATCTTGCCGCCCAAAACACCATAATCGCGACGAACGGTTTCATAGAGCCGATCCACATGATCGAGGGTAATTTTCGACGATAGCTGTTTTTTCATGCACCAGTGCTCGTGCAGCAGGCGGCCAAAGGCATCATAATCTTCCGCTTCGACCGCAGCCAGAAAACGGTATCCAAGGGCCTTGATGGCCAATAAACTTTCCGTGACCCGGGATTTATCCGGGTGGTGCGCACGCAGCGCGGCATTCTGGTCCGCTAAAACCTCAAGCGCATCCCGACGCAGGCCGGTATAATATAAATGCGCATTCGCTAAAAAGGTTGAAAAAGATCCCGTGCCCACAGCCACAGACCGCACCTGAACATTACCATCACGAGCAATATCCAGCGCCGTCAATCCACCAAAGACGGCCATATATTGATCCTGCTTGCCGATGCCCTTGTTGAGAACCTCCAATTCAATATGGCAGGCTTCTTCAGCCACCTGAGCCAGAGGAATAAAATCCCGCCGCAGATGTCGCAATGCTGTGAGTAAACCGACCAAATAACAACTTGAAGAGCCCATGCCGGTGCCAGCCGGGAGATCGGCAAGCGAGGATATTTCAATCCCATGCTGAATGCCTTGCAGGCGCAGCGCTTCGCGGGCCAGTTCATGGCGCAACTCGCTGACATGATCCACGGTTTCGCTCCGGGTGTAGTGAAGGCGGATTTTCTGATCAATCAGGGTAGGATTCACAATCACATACATGTATTTATCTATGCCCATGGCCAGAATGAAACCGCCATGTTCGGAATAAAACGAGGGTAGATCGGTGCCGCCGCCGCCGAGAGTGATACGAAAAGGAGTGCGGGTGGCAATCATGCGAGGGGTAAATTACGGGCGCGGATCAATGCCAGGGTCTGCCGGTATGTCGCCGGGGTATCCATGCCCAGGCAATAACCCTCAATCGGGTAAATTTTTAGAAGTTTATTTTGCTCCAGCCAGAGTGGAAACACATCCTGTCCGAAATCGAGCGGATAGCGTTCGGGTAATGCGCATATCCAAGCCGCAGGCAGACAATAAACGCCGGCAGCGATGCGGTCTCCCGGGCTGGCGGTCCGGTTGCGGGTTTCCTGAAAGCCCAGCAAGCGATGCTCCGCGTCGGCGACCAGCGTGCTGCCGGCGATGGCGGTTGCGGGGTTGACCTGCGGCTCAAAAACCGTCAGCCAGGCGGTTTCCACCTTCGAATTCAGAGCGAGATGCAGAAAGCGACGGAGATCAAAATTGAGAAGACTATCGCCATAGACAATCAACAACCGGCTGCGCCACAGACCGGCCAGGGCACGGGCTGCTCCCGCGGTGCCAAGCAATTCACGTTCAAACGAATAATGAATCTGCAAGCCCAGCGCATGCCCATCACCGATCGCCGCTTGAATCGCGGCCGCTCCATAATGAAGATTGATCCAGACCCGAGATACGCCGTGACCTGCCAGCCAGCGCAGATTACGAACCAGCACCGGATCACCATTCACATCAATCAACGGCTTAGGCCGGTCGCCCAGAACTTCACGCAAACGCTGACTTTGTCCTGCGGCGAGCACCAGCACATCGAGACCGGGCCAGACTGGTATCGAGTTGGATATCACTGATGTGCTTCCGCGGCAATCACATGCGTCCGGAGATAAGCGACGACACGCCGCAGGCCTTCCTCAAGCGAAACCTCCGGCGACCATCCCAAAGCCTGAGCAGCGGAAATATCGGCCCAGGTGGTTTGCGTCTCGCCCGGCAGATCGGCAGCATAGCGGGGCTGCAGACCGGTGTGCAACTGGGCTTCGAGCGCATCGAAGATGTCGCGTACGGAATGGCTGCGGCCCGAACCCAGATTAAAGACCTGGCCATCGGTGCGGGCATCGGTCAGGCACTGCAGATGAAAACGATTCACATCATCCACATAGACGAAGTCGCGGCGTTTGGAGCCATTGCCATAAATCACGGGACGTTCACTGCGCAGCAGCTTCAAGGCGAAGGCGCTCATCAACGGCGGCACCGTGCGGCGGTAATCCTGGCGCGGGCCATAGACACAGAAATAGCGCAGGGCAGTGGCGCGCAAGCCGAAAAATTCGCGATAACCTTCCGCAAACAACCGGCCGGCGGCTTTGCTCAAGGCATAGAAGCTATGCGGCGCCGATTCGCTTTCCGGGGTGGGATAGCGGACGCTGCCTTCATAGAGGGCTGAACTTTCGGCATAAATCACTTTACCCACGCCCGTCCGGCGAGCGGCTTCGAAAACATTCACCGTGCCGAGAACATTTTGACGGACCGTGGCGACGGGATCGAGCTGACAATCGCTGATGCAGTTTTTAGCGGCTAAATGATAGACCGCAGCATGGCCTTGAAACAGCGGATAAATTGATGGATCGGTGATATCCACCTGAATAAACCTCGCCCCAGAGGGAACCTGATCACGCAAGCCCTGGGACAGATCATCGAGGCCGGTGACCTCATGACCCTGAGCGAGAAGAGCATCGGCCAGATTGCTGCCAATGAAACCGGCGATGCCGGTGATGAGAATTTTTGCCATAGCATCGTGCGGCGAAATTAAAGACTGAAACCTGCGGCTACCGCATCATTACGGAACATACGGACGGTATCGAGAGAATAGGCATCGAGGTCATAATCCAGCAAGGACAATTTAGAGAGCATGTCATGGGTGACGGTAATGACATGGCAGCCGGCGGCATCGAGATCGG
>JAKATS010000170.1 GCA_021818645.1 Acidobacteriota bacterium
TCCGCTACGAAGGCCGCATGGCGATTCTCTGCATGGTGGGAGAAAGCATACGTTACCGGCCCGGCGTGGCGGCGCGTGTTTTTACCGCTTTGCGCGACATCAATATCCGCATGATTTCGCAAGGTGCTTCGGAAATCAATATCGGGGTGGTCATCGCCGACGATGATGTGCCTGCCGCCGTGACCCGGCTGCATGAGGCGTTTTTTCAGGACCTTGATCCGGATGTTTTTGATGCCAGCAGCGGGCCTGAAGCCTGAAGCATGGCCCTCGTCCGCCGTGAGGCGGCGCCGGAGCAAACGAGATCGCATTGCTGCGGCAAGCGGCTCGGCGGTGCGATCCGGGAATCTGCTAAGCTGGGTTGGACTTGATTCCGTCAGAGGTGCATGATTGTGGCCATTCGTCGCGAACTGCTCGAAATACTGGCCTGTCCCCGGGATAAATCTCCTGTCCGCCTCACGGCTGACGGCGCCGGCCTTGTCTGTGATGTTTGCCGGATGGTTTATCCGATTCGCGATGATATTCCCATCATGCTGATCGAAGAAGCCCGGCCCTTCACGGAAGCCTCATAAATCACTTGGACCGGGCGCTCATGGGTGACTCCATGAGACCGGAAATTCATGGAGCTGGCCTTAAGCCAAACTCTGCCTTCCCTGCCCCTTCATGCCGGCCTGGCTGTGATTCGGCCGCGCAGCCTGGGGGATATCATTCTGACCACTCCGGCTCTGCATGCAGTCAAGATCTGGCGGCCGGATCTACGCCTGGCCTGTGTGGTGGAAGACCATTTTGCCGCCGTGCTGGAAAATAATCCCGATCTGGATGCGGTACTGGCGCTGCGCAGCCGTATGCAGCAGGACACCTCCGGTGAGTCCGGCAACTTCTGGCGGACCTGTCAACAGTTGCGGCGCTTTGCTCCGCAGATGGTGGTGAATTTACATGCCGGCAATCAGGCGACCGGGCTGAGTATACTCGCCGGAGCCCGCTGGCGGGCGGGTTTTGCCCAGGGCCGCAATGCCTGGGCGCTCAATCGTGGAACTCCGCCGCATCCGCCCGAACCGGGCCGCAAATGCCCCCATGCCGCTGAGCATGTGGCCTCGCTGTTTTATTCCCTGGGTTTGCCTAAAACCGAACTGGGCCCGGCGCGGGTATATGCCGGCGCATCCGCCCGCGCGCGCCTGCGCACGCGGTTGCGTGCCTTCGGCAGCGGCCCCTGGATTTATCTGCATGTCCATGCCCGTGAATCGGCCATGCGCTGGCCTGACGCGCATATGACGGAACTGATCGTCTGGCTTTTTCAAAACCATGGGTGGAAAACCGTCATGGCGCGGGAACCGGGGGCGCCGCGGCCCTGGGTGGAAGACACCATCGTCGAACGGGTGAACCGGCTGCTTCCGCGGCAAAACGCGGCGGTTTTTATCCCCGAAACCGCCTGTTCCGATTTAATCGCGCTGATGGATGAATGTATGCTGGCCTGGGGCAATGACGGCGGGCCCTTGCATCTCGCGGCGGCGCTGGCAAAGCCGGTGCTGGCGATTTTTGGCCCGACCCATCCGGAAAACTGGCATCCCTGGCGGACTTCGTACCAGCTTTTACGGCCGGAAAATTCCGGCGGCATCGGCACCATTCCGCCGGATGCGGTGCGCCAGGCCTTTCATGCCCTGATGTCGAGGGGGCAGTTTCCCAATCAAGTTAAGGACGCAGGCGATTAATTCTTTTGGGCGACCTTGGCGTACTTGCGCTGGAAGCGCTCTACGCGCCCGGCCGTATCCACCAGCTTCTGCTTACCGGTAAAAAAGGGATGGCATTGGGAACAGATTTCCACATGCACATCGCCCTGATGGGTCGAGCGGGTGGCGAAAACATGGCCGCAGGCGCAAATTACGCGAATCGGATGATAATCGGGATGGACATTGGCTTTCATATCGCAATTTCTTATTATAGCGGAAATTTATTTTCGCCCCGCTCATCCGCGTTTTGCGCTTCTCTCGAGTTTTTAAAAACGGCATAATGTTGGTGTCCATGCCCGTCTCCGCCGCGCAGATTCTGCTGTTCGATGCCGATGATACGCTGTGGGAAAATAACATTTATTTTGAACGTGTGATCGGGCATTTTCTCGATCGCCTGGCGCATAGCCGCCTGAGCCGGGCCGACGTCCGCGGCCAATTAAATGCGATTGAGCGCCTGCAAATTGCCCGTTTGGGTTACGGGGTGCGCAGCTTTGCGCGCGCCCTGGAGATGGCTTACCGGCAGTTGGCGGAAAAACCGCCCAGCGCAGAGGACATTGCCGACATCACCGCCCTGGCGCTGCAGATTGAACGGGAGCCGGTTCAACTGCTGCCCGATGTGGCCCGCACGCTGGCCGCTCTCCGCCGGCGTCATCGCATGATGCTGGTGACCAAGGGCGACTATGCCGAACAAAGCTCCAAGCTGGAGCGCTCGGGACTCAGTGAATATTTTGAACAATGCCATATTGTGGCGGAAAAAAATACCGGCTTCTATAAGCAATTACGCACTCGGATTCATGTCTCCGGCGCGGCATGCGCCCCGGCAGACGACAACATCTGGATGATCGGCAACAGTCCGCGATCAGACATCAACCCCGCCCTGACGGCGGGATTGCGGGCGGTGCTGATTCCCCATCCCCACACCTGGGTGCTGGAGCATGAAGACTTGCGCGAACCGCCCGCGGGACGTTTTCTTCGTCTGGAACAATTCCGGGATTTATGCCGGCATTTTTAATTTCAGGCCGGGGCGGGAAAGCCCAAAACCGCATGGGGAGCGCCATCCCGCAGCAATGCCCTCCGCAATTGCAGCCGGGCATGCAACAGGCGCTGGCGGCAAACCGGGGCTTCCGCGCCCATTAAATCAACAATCCGCTCCATGGCATAGCCTTGCCAATCATGCAGCAGCAGGGTGAGCCTTTCGATGGGCTCCACGGTTTGTATCGCGCTCACCAGCCGGCCATCGCTGACCGACCGCAGGTAGGGTACGCGGTTGCGGGGACGGTCGCGGCCCAGCGGACTCGGACTATGCCGCCGGGGCTGTTCCTGCACCGCGGCGCGCAGATGAAAAATCAGAAAACGGTCAATTTGCTCCTCCACGTCGGCAGCCTGCACTCCCGGCTGCAGCTGGCGCAGGCAGCCGATAAACACCATTTGTGTCAGGCGGTCGGCGGAATCTTTTTCGCCCAACATCCAGAGACATAAGGCATGGACACGTTTTCTGTGCTGGTCAAAAATCCGGGTGCAAACTTCATCGGTATGAGAGCTGGAAGTGAATTGAAACTGTGCTCGACTGGCCATGGGATCACCTCAAAACCTTGGATCTGTGTTCGTGCCTGATAAAAACGTGATCGGAATATGAAAATGAACATGCATTTTCAAAGCCATTTGTGCCCGCTCTGCTTGGCCTGGGGCTTGTTGCGGCACGCCGGGAACAATTTTTCCCCTCGCATCCGGATTTATCCCTGCAATGCAAAGACTTAATCATGGTGCACGGCCTGAGCGAAGCCGCAGCGTATGCAAATAATCGTGAGCCCGGGAATGGAATTCGTGGTCATTGACTGTGCAAAAAATTCGAGTTGGTATCCCATTCCGGGATTAGCATTTGGGAGTCGCCCACTGGCGAGGGCAATATGGCGAAGCTGCGCTTCGAACCGGTTATGCTGAAAACATGCGAATCAGTCCTTGCCTTGAGCTCTGGCCTGCCGGCGAGCGCGGGCTTTACCGGGGAGGGGAGTTGATATGGCAGCTGCCGGATGCCCCCACGAACGGAACCCAATCCTCTGACCGGAAGCTGCCGGTGTTCTGGGACTGGAGCTGGCGCGCGGTATTGCGAGCCCAGGGCCCCGATGCCAGAAAATGGCTCCACGGCATGCTGACCGCCAATGTGCGTGATTTGAAACCCGGCCTGCATGCGCCAGCCCTCGCTTTGAATGCACGAGGCCACATGATCGCCACTCTCCAATTGGCTTGCATTGCCGCCGACACTTTCTTATTGCTCACTGAAGAAACACAACGCTTTTCACTTTATGCCCAGTTGCGCCGATATATCATTCGGGAAAAAGTCGAGTTTTGCGATCTGGAGGAAAAATTATGCGCCTTGGCGATTGCGGGCCATTCGGAGAATATCAACGGGCCTGGCCTGCCGGATTTCCGCCCCAAACCTGGCGAAATTTTTACCCTGCCGGATCAGTCATCCTATTGGGCCTGCCATTCCTGGCCTGATCCGGATTGCCCGCGGCAAATTTATGAATGGCTCGCGCCGCCGCCGATGATTCTGGAAACAGCGCGGCAATGGACCACCGGTGCGGGACCGCGCTTGGAACCGGCGATCCTGCAGGAACAGCGCCGCATCGAAGCCGGCGTGCCTTTATGGCAGGCCGATATTCAGGAACGAATGCTGCCGCAAGAAGCTCGGCAAACCGCGGCGGTTGATTTTCATAAAGGCTGTTATCTCGGGCAGGAAATTGTGGAACGCATCCGGGCGCGCGGACAAGTCCACCGCGGCTTATTCCGTATCCGCTCCCGGCAGGCCTTGCGGGCGGGAGATTCATTGCTCCGCGGCCAGGATAGCGCGGGGGAAGTCACCAGCGCGACGGCCTTGCGCGCGGATCTCTGGGCCGCGATGGCGATTTTGCGCCATGGAGAGCCCGGCGAGACGTTAACCACGATCACCGGCGGCTCCGTCACGGTTTTGGATTGATGGAAAGCATACCCGTTCCCCACCCGCTTGCGCCAGCCGCATTAACCCCGATAATCTGGATAAGAACGGTAATAAATCTATTTTTGGAGTGAGTGGAGATGCGACCCGATTTGACCGTACTGTGCGATCAGCACCTGCGGCCGATGAAAATTTCGGTGGTATTTATTGAAAACACGCCCAGCGGACAGAACTGGAACGAAGTTTATGTCTGCGACAGCGGCTGCGGGCGCAAATATCATCCGCAGTTTGGCTATTTTCAACTGGATGGATTCCGGATCCAGGAGGCCAGTCAGTCCCGGCGGGATTGCCCCCGCCACTCCGGCCAGGCCCAGTATTTACGTTCCCAGACCGGCGAAAACCGGGATTGGGTCTGCACGGAAGCAGGCTGCGCCGGCTGAGCGGCTTTCATCCCGGGGCGCGAGGCATGGCCCGGAGCCCGCAGTCTTCCGGCTCCCGGCAGATTTCGTTTTCAAACTGAATTGTGGAATGGCGAATGCCGAAACGCCGGGCCAGCACTTCCTGCGCCTGGTTTAAAATCACGCGGCTTTGCGAAGGCGGAATATCGGCGATGGCGATATGACAGCTCAAGGCATGGGTAAGCGAGCCCAGGCTCCAGACATGCAAATCGTGCACCGCCCGCACTCCCGCCAGGCCGGCCAGGGCGGATTCCACATCCACCGGATTCAGCTTGCGGGGTGTGGCTTCAAGCAGAATGGTCACCGTCTCGCGCCACACATCCCAGCTCGACCAGAGAATCAAGCCCACAATCACTATCGCCAAAACTGGGTCCCAGTACAGGCGGCCCGTCCAGCGGATGGCCAGCGCGGCCACAATCAGCAGTGC
>JAKATS010000034.1 GCA_021818645.1 Acidobacteriota bacterium
GTAGGCCATCATCTGGCCATTTCCAAAGCCCTGCGGCGCGATATCTTCGACCCCGACAACATCAGCGCCCTGGCCCTCGAACTGGGCAATGAAGAGCGGCTGAAGATGCTGATACTCATGACCTGGGCCGATATCCACGCCGTGCATCCCGAAGCCATGACGGCGTGGAAGGAAGAAAACCTGTTTCAGCTCTATATCGAAACCTATAACGCGCTGACCCACCGCGCCGATCAGAACCGCATCGCTCCCGGCAATCGCGATGTCCGGGACGTGCTGGCGCAGGTCTCCGCCGCCGAGCTGCGCCAGGCGCAGGCCAGCCCGGAAGCATTTGCGGCCTTCCTGGAAGGCTTGCCGCGCCGCTATCTGGCTTCGTATTCGGTCCAGGAGATGCTGCGGCATCTGCGGCAGGCGAGCGAGCTGGCGCGGCAGCCGGTACAAACTAATTTGGTCCCCTGGGCGGAAGGCTACGATCTGACCGTGATCATGCGCGACCGGCCGGGAATTTTTGTCACCTTGACCGGGCTGCTGGCCGGGCGCGGCTTCAATATCGTGAAAGCCGAAGCGGTTTCCAACCGGCAGGGAATTGTGGTGGACCGTTTTCGCTTTCTGGATCCCAGCCGCTCGCTCGAACTCAACCCCGAAGAAAACGAAGCTCTACAGCGCCAGATCGTCACGTCCTTGTCGGCCAACTATGATCCCGAGCGGCTGCGTTTGCCGGCCCAGCGCTGGTTTGCCCGCGGCGCCGGGCCGGCGATCGCGCCCCGGGTGCATTTTGAAGCCACGGTGGACGGCAAGCAGACACTGCTGGAAATCATCACCCGCGACCGTCCGGGGCTGCTTTTTGATATCAGCAGGATCCTTGCCCAGCAGGGCTGCGATCTATCCGTCGCCCTGATTGACACCGAATCCACCAAAGCGATTGACGTTTTTTATTTGACTTTCGACCGCCGGCCGTTAGACCAGGAAAGCATCGCAAGCTTACGCAAATTATTGCTGGAAGTACTCTAACTGCGTTGATTTTGAAAAGATCTCACCTGAATTCATAATCAGCGGCCGCGCCATTTGAGAGTGGATACAACGTTTCCCTGGCTGGCGATCTCTGACTTTGCATGAAAGTCGCACCCGTTTGTCCGGGATACAGTGTCACTGTTAAAATTTGCGTCGGAATGATTCTATGCATGGCGGCGGGCGGCGTGTATGCGTCCACTTCCAGCCGCGGGCAGGACATACGCCGCATCCGGCATGCCGAGCGGGTATTTCGCAGCATCATGAAAACCCCCGATCACGCCATTCCGCAATCCATACTGAGCAAGGCGAAGTGCATCGCCATTATTCCGGGACAGAAAAAATTTGCTTTCGGCTTCGGCGGCCAGTATGGCAAGGGTCTGGCCACCTGCCGCACAACCCGCCTGGGCTGGAGCGCTCCGTTATTTATCCAGGTCGGCGGCGCCAGTTGGGGATTGCAGATCGGCGGAGCCTCCAGCGACATCGTCATGGTCTTCATGAGCCGGGCCGGGCTGCGAAAAATGCTGAGCAGTAAATTTAAAATCGGTGCCAACGCCATGGCCGCCGCCGGCCCGGTGGGCCGCAACGTTTCGGCTGCCACCAATATCACATTAAAAAGCGAAATTCTGAGCTATGCCCGCAGCCACGGAGCCTTTGCCGGCGTCAGCCTGGATGGCAGCGTGGTTCAGCCCGACAATAGCGGCAATCGCCACATGTATGGCCATTTATTGAGCGACCGCAGAATTCTATCCGGCCATGTGCCGGTGCCTCCCGCGGCCAGGTCCCTGATTCATCTCATTGAAACCGATACGCATTATATTCGCGCCGGCGCTCCGGTGCCGCGCCGTCATTAAAATGCAGAGAATTCAATAAATCGCTATTTCTTCTTCTTCCTATTAATACTCCGGCCAATTCATGGGCTGCGAGCGGCGCCAGCAAAATGCCGTCGCGAAACAGGCCCGAAGCGGCCCAGATGCCGGGGATATGGGTTGGTCCCAGGCAGGGCAACCTTGTTTCGGAATATGGTCGAAAGCCGCACCAGCGATCCAGCACGGGAAACTCTCCGATTGCCGGCACCATGACCGCCGCGGCCGCGTGCATTCGGGCGATGATTTCGGGAACGATCCGGGCGTCAAAGCCGGCGTCTTCCAGGCTGGCGCCAATGATGATGCGGCCGTCGGAACGGGGCACCAGATAAACTTCAGCCCCCAGAATGACGTGCCTGATCAAATCCACCGGCGCCTGCACGCACAAAATCTGGCCCTTGCGCGGAACAATGGGAATCTGGATTCCGGCAATCCGGCCCGACCATGCTCCCGCCGCAATGACGGCATGGCGGGTATGAAAGCGCTCACGCAAGGTGCGGATCTGTATGGTGCGGTCCGGCGAGGGCTGCAGCTCAACCACTTCACATCCGGCCTGAATCGCGATTTTATTTTTGCGAGAATACTGACAAAGCGCTTGCAGCAGCTTGCGATTATCCACCGCATGATCGCCGGGAATCAGCACGTAATCCTCCGGCTGAACTAATTGTGGTTCATTCCAGGCGGAATTTGCATGGTCTTCGGAGCCGGCGACATGCGCGGCGCCCATTCCATGGCGGCTGGCCAGAGTGCCAATGCGGCGGTAATCGCAATGCATTCCCGTTTCACGCTCGAGACTGGCGGAAAAATCAGGATAGAACCCGGCCGCGGCGCGGGCGAAATCCTGCAGCCCGGAGGCGGCAGGAAATCCCGAAGGCCCGAGCATGCCCGCCGCCGCCCAGGCCGCCATACCGGCCGCGGCTGCGTGAACGGGTAATTGCTCCGGGCTGGCCTGTGAGCGTTCGTAAACGACTACGCGGGCGCCGGCGGCATGCAGTTCACGAGCCAGGCACAGCCCCATGATGCCGGCGCCGATGATGGAAAAATCTGGAATTCCGGAATTTCTGCCTGACATGCGAAAACGGCGATTATGGCGGAGTGGAAAGCAGCCGCGCGCGAACAATCAGCCGATGCGGCGCGGGTCCAATCCAATAGGTAGGGTAGCAGGTAATTAAAGTCATGCGGGCGCGATGCCCCCGGTCCAGCAGCCGGGTATCGCGCGGCGAAACGATTTTTTCCCAATCCACGCGATAGACAAATTTTCGTCCATACGCCTGGACCAGAATCAAAGCTCCCGGCCGTACCGCATGCAGCCGGCGAAAAAATGTGTCCCGGTGTCCGGCGATGACCATATTTCCCTGGGTGCCGGGCCGTGCCGATTGCGGCAGCCATTCCGGGCCTTCCAACAAGGCCCGGTATCCATCGCCCGGAATCACAATGTCGTCCAGATGAATGGCGGGGATTTTCAAACGAATCAGCCGTAGCCTTAGATTTGGCGCTTTATGCTGCGCAGCTTGCTGTTTCCACACAGCCCTGAGCTTTTCCTGCCGGAAACCCATATAGCCGTATTGCCCCAGCGCGATGACAACCAGCGCCAGGCCGGCGATGAATAAAATGGTCCCCGCCCGCCGCATCCTTATTCAGATCAGATGCGGCAAACGGCATGGGAGGACCGGGTTGAAACTACCGCCGGCCGCTGCGGGATATGTGGCGCGTATTGTAGTGCAACCGGTACGCGGCGAGCCGGGGTGAAACTGGAGCGTCTGCGGGCGTGGGGTAGGGAACTCCATGCAGCGGCAGCGGGCCGACGTGGTTGGGCCGGGCATCGAGAAAATCATCGCCTTTGGTGAATCCATCGGCATAAAAGAAGAAGCTGCGCTTCCAACCCTTCCGCAACCGGGGCAGGGAATGCTCGGAAAAACGCAGTGCGACTTGATCGCCCGAGGCCATAATGACGTAGCGGTTGTCGTTGCGTCGCAGCAAGGGCAGCACATTGCCGTAACGGGTATAGTTGCCGGAGACAATCCGGAAGCCGACATGCTGCAGAATCCGGTTGTAGTCGTAGCGCGCGGGATGATGCGACACCTGCTGCGGATAGCCCAGATGATTCAATTCAGCATACGCCGCCCGCAGTCGCGTCAAGCGCAAAGGCGCAGCTGCGATGCTGCCCACCTGGATGCGGTTCCAGTAGATGGCCAGATTGGTGCGGATGCGCACCCGGGCATCGCCCGCCGGGAACTGGCGCAGATACGGCGTTAGATTCACCGCAATAGTGCGGGGCAATCCGGCCGGCGCGCCCATGGACGCGATTACCGTCTTCCAGCCGCCCCGGCCATTGGGAATTTGCAGTTGCGGCGGCAGATCGCGAATGCCGGCATGCTGCGCCGTCCACTCCTGATCGGGAAAATAGTAATCCGTCCAGCCATGCAGCAGCAGCAGCGCGCTCTTCGCGTGCCGCAGATCACCCAAGTTGATGGTCAAATCGTGCATGCCGGCGTATCCAGGGTAGGCGGCCCGCGCCCGGATCGGAATGAATTGCCCGCGTTGCAGATAGCCCAGGGCATTCTGGCCATGGCCATTGGTCACGGCGATGGGCGGGCGTAACTGCCGCGCCTGCCAGATGTGAAACCGCGGCGGCGCGCCGGAAGGCTGATAGCGGTCATTGGTGAAGACGTGAGTGCCGGCGGGGTGATCAATGGCGATCAAACGGACTTTATCCAGATAGACTACCTCTTCCATCTGATCGGTAAATCGAAAAGAATAATGCCCGGCGCGCGGCGCCAGCTCGCCGGCGGGAATTTTAAAATATTCCGACGGCGCGGGCGTGTCATATTGGTTGCGTCCCGCCCATTCGCCGATCACTCCGGGGCCTATGATATCGTCAAGAAAATGAAAGCGCCGGCCATTCCACACATACAGCATGGGGCATGACCCGCCCTTGCGGTTCAGCTCGCCGATGGTCGCGACCTTGACCGCGCCGGGAAATTCATACTGATCCACGCCGGTAGGCCACAAAATCCGCACATAATCGGGTTTGCGGAACCGGCCCATGCCCAGCAGTTGCGCGCTGGGATTCTGCCCCAAATATCCCGATCCGCCCTCGACCTCCACTTTCTGCCGCAGCGGCCCGGCCTGCAGCCAGATCTTATTGCCGATCCCGGTTTTATTGTCTTTCAAGCCGCGGCCGGCGAGCAGCAGGGCATGATTTTTCTGCGCTCCCAGATTGCGCAGAATCAATGCCGGACCTCCCGCCTGCGTGGCGATCAGGCTGTCGGTGCCGTCGTTAAACAAGTCCGCCGCCAGCAGGGTACGGCCATGGTGCAGAGGAATATTGGCCAGTCCAATCGCCGCGCTCGCGTCGGCGAAAGTTCCGTTGCCCAGGTTTTTGTATAGGTAGATATGTTCGGCGCCCCGGCTTTTGCCGATAAAAGCAATGTCCATCCGGCCGCTGTTGTCATAATCCAGCGCAGTCGCGCCCCACGCGGATTGAACCGTGGCATTCACGGCGGGAAGCGGCGCCGGCCGGAACCGGTGATCGCCCAGGTTCTGCAGCAGCACCGGCGGGCCGTTTTTGCGGGTGAAAAAAAGATCCATGCGGCCGTTCTGCAGATCATCCAGCGCGATCACCGCGCGCGCATTCGCCGC
>JAKATS010000187.1 GCA_021818645.1 Acidobacteriota bacterium
GGCAAACGCCGCATCGAATGGGCGCTGCAGTCCATGCCGGTGCTGCAGCTCATCCGCCAGCGTTTTCTCAAGGAAAAACCCCTGGCCGGGCTGCGCGTCGCCGCCTGCCTGCACGTCACCACCGAAACCGCCAACCTCATGATCGCGCTGCGCGACGGTGGCGCCCAGACGGTTCTATGTGCCTCCAATCCCCTGAGCACCCAGGACGATGTGGCCGCCGCGCTCTGCCAGGAATACGGCATTCCCACCTTCGCCATCAAGGGCGAAGACCATGCCACTTATTACCAGCACTTGAACGCCGCCCTCGATTCCCGCCCTCAGGTCACCATGGATGACGGCGCCGACTTGGTCACCGAACTGCACACCAAGCGCAAAGACGTGGTCGAGGCGGTCTTCGGCGGCACCGAGGAAACCACTACCGGCGTGATCCGCCTGCGCGCCATGGCGGAAGAAGGCGTGCTGCGCTACCCCATCATCGCCATCAACGACGCCGATACCAAGCATCTCTTCGACAATCGTTACGGCACCGGGCAAAGCACGCTCGATGGCATTATTCGCGCTACCAATCTGCTCTTTGCCGGCATGAATGTGGTGGTCGCCGGCTATGGCTGGTGCGGCCGCGGCGTGGCCAGCCGCGCTCATGGCCTGGGCGCCAACGTGATTGTGACCGAAGTTGAACCCACCCGCGCGCTGGAAGCCGTGATGGATGGCTACCGGGTCATGCCCATGCGCGAGGCCGCCCGCATCGGCAATATTTTTATTACCGTCACCGGCGACAAGCACGTGCTCACGGCCGAGCATTTCCAGCTCATGAAGTCGGGCGCCATCGTGGCCAACAGCGGCCATTTCAATGTGGAGATTGACCTGACCGGTCTGGAAAAAATTTCTACCGGCAAACGCGAAGTCCGGCAGTTTGTGGAGGAATACACCCTGCGCGACGGCCGCAGGATTCACGTGCTGGGCGAAGGTCGGCTGATCAATCTGGCCGCCGCCGAGGGCCATCCCGCCTCGGTGATGGATATGTCGTTCGCGAATCAGGCCCTGTCGCTCGAGCACATCCAGCGGCATCATGCTGGCATGGGCAAGCAGGTGCACCGCGTTCCCCTGGCCTTGGATCGGGAAGTGGCGCGCCTGAAGCTGGCTTCCATGGACATCGCCATTGACCAGCTCACGCCGGAACAGGCCAAATACCTGGCCTCCTGGCAGGAAGGGACGTAGCCGGGCCTGGTTCTGGAATGTCGAAGTAAGTGGCCCGCCGGTTTAGGGCAACGCTAAAACCCGGGCCACAATGTTGGTGGTGGAACGGCCGGCGACCAGGGGAATCCGCACGACTCTCCCGCCGGCCGCTTCGACTTCTTCGCTGCCTACAATCTGTCCCGGCCCCCAGTCGGCGCCTTTCACCAGCACATCGGGAAGTATGGCTTGGATCAACTCGCGCGGCGTAGGCTCGTCGAATGGGCAGACATAATCCACCGCCGCCAGGCCGTCCAGCAACTCCATCCGCTCGGCCTGCGGCAAAATCGGCCGCCCCTCGCCCTTCATGGCACGCACGCTGGCATCGGAATTGATGGCCACCAGCAGGCAATCGCCCGCCCTCCGCGCCTGTTCCAATAAATCAATATGGCCGGCGTGCAGCAGATCGAAGCAGCCGTTGGCCAGCACCAGCTTTTTCTGGGCGGTGCGCAGACGGTGGCGTTCCGGTAATAAATCCGGCCAGGCGGCGAAGATCATGCTCCATGATAGCCGACCCGCGCGTCCCCTCCGGAGGCTTCTATTCTCCGTGCGGGCTAGATCTGGGCCCCCAGCGGAATGCTGCGCATCATGTGCCGGCATTGCAGCAGAAGATTTTTCATCTGCGGCGGCTGTAGGCGCGGCAAATAGGGAAGCAGTTGCCGCATGAAACCGTCATCAATCAGCGCCCGCATGGAAGCCGCCGCTGGCGCGCCGTCGCTGCAGCAGAGAATGGTGCCCACGTCGGTATTCATCGCCGCCGCCAGGCGCTCGAGCGAGGCCAGGGTCGGCTGGGCTTTATGGTTTTCGATCTTGCTCACGTAGGTGCGCGGCACCTGCATGCGCTCGGCCAGCTCTTTCTGCGTCAGGCCCTGTTTGCGGCGCAGGCTGCGGATGGCGATCGAGACGTTGACTTCCAGTTCGCCCCCGGGCAGCTCCAGGCTGGGGGGTGGAACCAGATCATGGCTGCAGCGCCGACACTGGTCATTGTGAGTGCGGTACTGGACTAATTGACAATGCCGGCAGCGGATCACTTCGCGCGCCGCCGTGCTCATCGGTTGGGTTGTCGTCATTGCAGGTAGGGAGTGCCAGAGCCTACCGCCACTTTTACTCTGCCCGCGAGTTACGACTTTGTCAATACCTTTTCACTCAAAATTTTTCATGCATTGATTCCTGTCTTACTCGGCCGGGTCACTGACTTGGATCGCCCGCCTATGGGCCTCCCGGCCGCTCGTAGCATCCCACGAATTCACGTTGATGGATATCCCAAGGGGATAAAAGCCAAATCGAGTGGGAAAAACCGGGGCTCCCTGCCAAGTCCCGTCGTTGCTGCTGAACAATGCTCAGGCGAGGCAAGAAGCAAGCCCAGGCTGGGCTTTAGCCCTGCTTTAAAATGCCAGGCGGAAGTCGTTCGCCCGACGCTGCGTTCATGGATGTACGTGCGTAAGGGCGAACGACTGCCAACGCCGCGCGGTGCCGCTGATCGCCTCGCTGGGGCTTGTGGCGCGGCGGCCCTGGCGGCCGTGTCCTATAATGAAAGATCATCTTATGTTCGAAATTCAGGTGGAACACGGCTTTGCCGCCGGGCACGCCCTGCGCGGCTACCGCGGCAAATGCGAAAATGTACACGGCCATAATTACCGGGTGCAGGCGCGGCTGCAGGGCGAAAATCTCGATGCCATCGGCCTGTTGTGTGATTTCAAGGACATCAAGGCTTGGCTGCGGGAAATCGGTGAAAGCCTCGATCATCAATTCCTGAACGACTTGGAGCCGTTTCGGAACGTGAATCCCTCGGCCGAAAACCTGGCCCGCTATGTTTTCGAGCGGCTGCAGGAGCGCGTCCGGCAGATTCCCGGCTTATCGCTGGATCGCGTCACGGTTTTTGAGACCGATACCACTTCGGCCAGCTATCGCCAGCCGTAACTTCGGCCATGCAGGTCAGCGAAATCTTCTTCTCCATTCAGGGCGAATCCAGCCGGGCTGGGCTGCCCTGCATCTTTGTTCGTCTTACTGGCTGCAATCTGCGCTGCCACTGGTGCGACACCGAATATTCCTTTTATGGAGGCGAACGCCTCAGCGTGGAGCAGGTGGCCGGCCGGCTCCGGCAATTTCCGTCCCGGCTGCTGGAAATTACCGGCGGCGAACCCATGCTGCAGGAAAAAGAAGTCCTCGCCCTGATCGCGCTGCTGCCGCCCGACTGGACGGTGATGATTGAAACCAGCGGCGAGCGCGACCTCAGCCGGTTACCCGAACGGGTGGTCAGGATCATGGATGTTAAATGCCCGGGCAGCGGCGAATCCGGCCGTTTTTATCAGCCCAATCTGCAGGTCCTCACCTCGCGGGACGAAATTAAATTTGTCCTCACCGGGCGGGAAGATTATGAATACGCCCGTGATTTTATCGCCCGCCATCGGCTCGAGGCCATCACGCCGCATCTCCTGCTCTCGCCGGCTTTTCATAAAACCGCTGGCGGCGATCGTAGCAGCCGGCAATGCCGGCTCGACCCGCAAACTTTGGCTGAATGGATGCTGGCCGACGGCATCCCGGCCCGGCTGAGCTTGCAAATTCATAAATTTATCTGGGATCCGGCTCAGCGCGGAGTATGAAATCGCGGCCCGCGGATTTGCCGGTGGATGCCTGGGTGCGGGACCATATCACGCAAACCCATGGCCGTTTATACGCCCATTGCCAGGGTCGCTTGTCCCGTTATCCCATTCCTCTCTGGCCCTGGCCCCACGGTCATGGCCGGCTTTTATTGGATCTGGGCGCTGGCTGGGGGCGCTGGAGTCTGAGCGCGGCCAGCGCCGGCTATTGCGTCATCGCGCTGGATCGCAATTCCCAGGCACTGCAGGCCGCCCGACGCGTGGCCCGCCAGCTCGGCTGCGAAATTGTGTGTGTTTGCGGTGATGCCGCCCAGCTGCCCTTTCGCCCGGCCGGCGTGGATGCGGTTTTTGCCTACGGCATGCATCAGTATTTGCCCCGCGCCGCGGAGCCGGGCTGGCTGGAGGAAATCCGCCGCGTATTATCTGCCGGCGGCTGGGCGCGCGTGCAATTGCCTATGGCCGGCGGCATCGGCCGGCGGCTCTGGCCGCGCCGCGAAGCCCCCGTATATCTCTGGACCTGGAGCCAGGCGCGCTGGCTCTGCCGGCGTTATGCTGCGCGCATGCTGCCCGAGGGATTTTTTACCACCAACGGGCAATGGCGCGACCGCGATTTGCTCCGCTGGTCCGGCCGGCTCGTGGTCCTGGCCGGCCAGTCGCTCCTCGCGCTCAGCCGCATCCTGCCCGGGCTGTCCCGCCTGGCCGATTCGATATGGCTGGAAATTCGCTCTTGACGATGTCCCGGCCCCGCCGCTTTTTAAGTGTTTTGTTGAAAATACGCTTGTAAGCCGGCGATCAGACCTGAGGCAGTGTACACCGGTGCGGTGAAAGCCGGTGTCAGGCCGTACTCAATGATTTTTCGCTGCGTGATGGGGCCAATCGCGCCCAGCGCAATGCCTGCCAGCTGCTGCAAGTAATCCAGCCCCAGCGCCTGCGCCAGATGGGTGACTGCCAGCGCGCTGGTTAACAGGATGGCATCCACTTTCCGCGTAGGCTCGTCCGGTGACAGCGGAGCGAAAAGTTCGCGCATGCGCGCGGGTGCCTCCGCGGGCATGCGGGTCTGATAAGCCGCAACTGCGGTGACGCGGCCGCCGGCCTGGGTCAGCGCGTTTTCCAGAATCCCCCGCGCTTCGGCCGCCTGCACGATCACCACCCGCCGCTCCGGCGCCAGCGGCCCGAGCAATGCCGCCGCGCTTTCGGCTACAAACTTTTCAGGAATCAAGCTCGCTCGCCAGCCATAATCGGCCAGCGCGTGTTCCGTGGCCGGTCCCATGGCGCAAAGCCAATCCGGAATTCGCAGGCGCTGTCCCTGGCTCAGGACGCGGTCAAAAAAAGCGTGAACTCCATTGGCGCTGGTGAAAATGGCGAGATCGTATTCCCGCCACTCGTCTATAACCTGATCCAGGGCGTCGTAGCTGGCGGGCGGCGCGATCTCGAGCAGCGGCAGCTCGATGGTTACGGCTCCGAGCTCCGCTAGCGCGGCAGCCAGTTTCTGGTTTTGGCGGGGCGTGCGGGTGAGCAGGATGCGCCGCCCATGCAAGACGGAGGAGATGGCCGCGGGCGGAGATGAGTTGGATTGGGCCACGGATTTTTCCGCCGGTTGTGCGCTACTGAGTCTGGCTTGCAATCACATCCATAAACGAGCTTACCGAAAACACAGACCACCCCAGCCCC
>JAKATS010000261.1 GCA_021818645.1 Acidobacteriota bacterium
GCTGGTGCGCATTTTTATCTCGCGCGCGCCCGTGGCCGCAAATTTTTCCCAGACAGTTCCCGTGGACCTGCCCGGCCCCCAGGGCGTCTGGAATGCATCCGCGCTGCTGCTGGGCGGGGCGAATCAACTGTTATCCCGGCTGGCGCCGCCGCTGGAAACGCAATGGAATGAGCTTTCGCAATGGGGCAGCCAGTTGCAGCGCCAGGCCGTTCCCCGCCTGCTCTGGGCATATGCCCGTTTTCAAGTCCGGAACCAAAGCGGCACCACTGGCTATACCTGCCGGTCGCTGGGCTGGCGGGTCAGCCGCCGGCGCTTACTTCTGCCTGCGGCACTGCTCCAGCCCTGGCACGCCCAGCCGGATTTAGCCGCCGCGCTGCACACCCATTTCGTCCGCCTGGTGCCGGGAAGTTATCAGCTCTGGGTATGGCCCGCAGGCGCGCGCTGGCGCCATCATGGCCATCTCGATCATGCCAGCGCCCTCGGCCTCGCCTCCGGAGGCGTGCAGATCGTCTATCTCCCCAAGCCGCGGCGCCAGGCGATCTATACACTCAAGCCCGGCGGCCAAGGCGCGGTGCATATTCATTTATGGCGGCGCGGCGGGGCGCGCGCCCTGGCCCTGCTGCGGCTGCCGTCCCGGCTGCCCGCCGCCTGGTCGGTTCCCTGGCCGGCTGCGCTGCCTGCAGCTGCCAGTTTTCCCGCCCGGCGATTTCGCCTGGCTTTATTTCGCATGCCCCGCGGCGCCGGGTTTCGCCGGGTGACGCCGGAACTGTTGATTGTTCCCGCCCAGGCCACGACGGGCAGCCTTCGGCTGCGGCATGCGATGGATGATTCCGCCTGGGGTTCCGCCCTGTTCACCCGTTCCGGCTGGGCGGGCATTCTGCAAAGCTCGCGTCAGGGCGTAGCCTGGCCGCGCCTGAAAAAATTTTTAACCCCGTCTCCACAACCGTAGAAATCGCCGCCCGGCAACTTACGGCATCCAGTCCAGGGCGCAGCGAAAGCCGGTGTCGTAGAGTTGGTCCGCCGAAGTGGCGGCCCCTCCCCGGCGGCGGCGCGAGATGCGCAAATCATGCCGCGG
This sequence comes from Acidobacteriota bacterium, assembly GCA_021818645.1. Taxonomy (GTDB): domain Bacteria; phylum Acidobacteriota; class Terriglobia; order Terriglobales; family SCQP01; genus JAKAZV01. The sequence continues at coordinate 1,076 of JAKATS010000261.1, forward strand.
GCTGATCCAGGAACCGCCGCGCTCCACATGGCCGCCTCCGGAACCGGGGCCGGCCGGATCTATATTGGGGCTGATGCCGTAGTAATCGGACTGGTAGTAATCCCGGGTCCATTGCCACACGTCCCCGGCCATGTCATAGAATCCCCAGTCATTGGCCGGAAACATGTCCACCGGCGAAGTATGCCTCCATTTATCCTTGCCGTCCCTTTTACCCTTGCAGCAGTCGTTGTCGCCATAATTGGCATGGTCATGGGAAATATGCCGGCCGCTGACATAAACATCATTGGCATGGCCGGCCCGGGCCGCGTCTTCCCATTCCGCTTCGGTGGGCAAACGGCCGCCCGCCCAATGGCAATACGCCTGCGCCTTCTGCCATTTGACATCCACAATGGGCCGGTTGACATGCGACCAATCGGGATCGAAGCTGGTTCCGTCTTTTGAATTCGGATCCACCGGCGGCGGCGGCATCGGCGTCTGGGTCGCCTGCACGAATCTGGCATAGGCAGCAACCGTGACATCGGTCCGGCCCAGCCAGAATCCCTGGCTCAGGCTCACCGCATGCTCGGGTTTTTCATTGGCCTTGCAGTGGTGGTCGCGTGGCACGCAGCCCATGTTGAAGTTGTTGGACTGTACCCAGATATAGACCTGGCCGTCTTTGGGGTTGGTCGCGACCACGCCGTTGGGCCGGGCCGCGTTGACAGCCCGCCGATGGGCCAGCCGGGCCGCGCGCAACTGGGCCTGTTCCCGCGCCAGGGCCCTGGCCTGAGCGGCCCGGTATGCCGCCGCGGCCGCTTCCTGTTGTTCCCGGCGCAACTCCGCCGCGGCCTGTTGCTGTTTTAACTCCGCCATGGCTTGTTGTTGCCCGGAATTGGGTCCCGTCGCGGCCTGGGATGCGGCCAGTTGCTGAATTGTCGTGACCGGCCCCGCGGGTTGAGGAGGATTGGGATTGACTTCCGGCGGCGCCGGCTGGGGAGTGATTTGAGCCTGAGCCGGCACAATCGGCTGCACCGCAGCCGGCATCGCGGCAGGTTGCAGATGAATCGCCAGCTTCAGGTATCCATCTTCCGGGGTCGGATGAACATTCTCTTGCCAGACACGGCCATCCGATCCACGGGCGCTGACCAGATGCCGGCCAAAGACGGTTGTAATCTCTACCGGCGCATCGGGTGAAATGCGGCCGTAGTATTTGTGATCCAGATAAATGCGGCAGTTATGGTTCGACCGCAGGCGGATCGTCGCATGCCGCAGGATCCGCCTGGGCTTGCGCACATGGGAAATCTTGTGAACAATGGTGCGCGGCCTTGGGCGCGGGCGGGGCCGCGCCGGCGCCAGCTGCGCCCAGCCGGTCATCGCCAGCAGCCATAGACTGCCCAAGGCTATGATCCACAGTCTTCCGGGTTGATGGCCGCTCTTCATGGTGTAACCTTTCGAGCCTGACTTATTTAATCGTCAACTCCAGCGAGCGGGTATGCATCAGGCTGCCGGAAACCGCGCTGATCTGAACCGTATGACTGCCTTTGGTGCGGTCACGGTGATGACGCGGCGGTTTGATGCGCAGCTTGACTGTAGCTGAGTCACCGGCATTAAGGGTAATCAATGGCGGGCTGAAGATGCAACTGGAGCCATCCGGCAAGCCCGTGCAGTTCAGGGAAATGGGCTGGGCAAAACCGTTCAGGCTTTGCAGCATGAGGCTCAGCCGCGCGGAATGATCTTTTTTGGCCTTCATGGAGGAATGGCTGAGCAGCAGGCTGAAATCCGCGCCTTCACCCGCAAGCGGCAGCCGCCCGGGCTGCGGAGCATTGCCGGCGACTTCCAATAGTCCGGTACGCGGCCCGGCGGCTTGCGGATGGAAAATCACATTGATTTGACAGCTTAAGCCCGGCGGCATGGAACCGACGCAGGTATTGACCTGGGTGAAATCGCCTTGGGTTTGAATCCCGTTAAAGTCCAATGGGGCATTGCCGGTATTCGTCAGGGTTACCTGCTGGGCCGGGCTGTCGCTGTTGCGTGATGTCAGGCCAAAGAGCAGGCGCGAAGTTGAAAAAGTGATCTGGGGTCCAATGCCCTCGCCCAGAAGTGTAATCACCTGCGTGCCCCGCGGGGTATTATCCGCGATCACAATCAGGCCGCTGCGCGGTCCGGTGGCATGGGGCTGAAAACGGACTTGCACCTGACACTGGCCACCCGGCGCCAGCACGGGAGGGCAGCCATTTTTGATCGCATAGTCGCCCATCGCCTCAATGCCGGCCAGTTTCAGGGCCACGCTACTGGCCGGCGCATCGGGATTGCCGGGATTGCGGATGGTAATGGTTTGCTCCGGACTGCTTTTCCCGATCTCAATCTGGCCAAAGTTGAGATAAGCCGGCGTGATCCGGGCGGTGGCGCCTGTCCCCACGCCCACCAGCGGCACGATCAGGTTGGGCTGCGACGGCAGAATTAATGCGCCTTGCCGCAATCCCACCCGGGTGGGGGCAAACCGCAAAGTAAGACTGCAGGGCGTCATGGAGCTGACCATGCCATTGCAGTTATTCCCGCTGGCGACAAAATCCCCCAGAATCACCAGGTTGGAAAGATAGAAATTGCTGTTCCCCTGCACCACGATGGTTTCAATTTTGGCCCGTCCCGTCTGCCCGACGGGTACCGCATCGAAGACCTGGGTGGCCGGCGAAATGGTAATGGTTTGCCCGCCGGCCAGGGCATGACGCTGTCCCCAGGCGAACCCCAGGGGCGCCAGAAAGAAAGTCATCAGGATCATGATGCGCAACTGAATATGTTTCATGCGTGTCTCCAGCCGTCCATTATTGCGAAGTCGTAAAACAGCCGTTGAGGGTTTTCTGCCAGGGCAGGGCCGTGAAATACGATTGGCCCTGAATGCGAAGATTGGCGGCGAAAAAAGCGACTTGCCCGTTCCAGATCGTGCCGGAATTCTGGGGAAAGCGTAGCCGCATATCCGCGCCCGCCGGCACCCTCCAACTGGCAAAGTTATGATCGTCGCTGTTGAAATACTGCCATTTGCCATCCTGATTCTGCCACATCACGCCCAAATCACGAACGGTGACGGAGTGCGCACCCGGATTGCAGAGTTTGAAATGATGATTGACGACCGCCGGGGCGGCTGGCGCGAGCGCTGGTTTTTGCCGCCATTGCCAACCCAGCCAGCCCGCGAGAAGGGCCATCGCCACGGCACAGCTCCAGCCCGCGATCATCAGCCCGCGGTTCGCCCGCGGGCGCTCGTCTTCATCCGCCAGCAGGGCCGCGGCGCTTGCCGCCGTGGCGGGGCGCGTTCCTGGGCGCGTGGCCGGGCGGGGCGGGCGCGGGGCCAGCGCCGGTTCCTGCCATTCACTGCCAGGCGCGGTTTGGCCGGGATTGGAATTGACCAGCGTCGGCATGCTGGCCGAGGGCGGCCGCACCCGGCTGGCCGCGGGGGCGGGCGTTTGCACCAGGGTGGCCGCCAGCCCCGCATCGCTCTGGTGATCCAGGCTCGCCAGAGCCAGATTCAATTCCCGGATCAATTCCTGGGCATTCGCCGGCCGGTCTTCCGGATGCTTGGCCAGCAGCCGCCGCAGCAGTTGATCCACGCTGTTGGTTATGCCTAATTCGCGGGGCAGAGGCGGCACAGGCCGGTTTAGAATCTGCTGCCGCACTTCATCCGGCTGCCCGCCATAGGGCGTATGCCCGCTCAGCAACTCATAGAGTGTTGCGCCCAGGCTGTACAGATCGGAGCGGCCGTCCAGATCCCGTCCGCGGGCTCCGCGAATCTGCTCGGGCGAGGCATAGGGGCCGGTGCCCACCATCGTCCCCGGCTGGGTCATGCTGCCGCTCGACAGTGACTCCCGCACTGCGGCAATGCCGAAATCCATCACTTTCACTATCTCCCGGCCCTGGTTATCGCGGATGAGCATCAGATTGTCGGGCTTGATATCGCGGTGAATAATATCCTGGGCGTGCGCCACGGTCAGAACATCGGCGACCTGCTTGGCGATTTCCAGCGCCCGGGCAGGCAGAAAGCGCTGCCCATTCTGCAGGAGTTCCCGGGCGCTCAAACCTTCCAGATACTCCATCACAATGAACAATTTGCCGTCTTCGGCCTGGGAGAAGTCATAAAGCCGGACCGAGTTGGGGTGAAACAGTTTGCCCGCGGTGCGGGCTTCCTGCAGAAACCTCTGGGCGAACTGCGGATTGGCGGCATAGTCGGGCCGCATCACTTTCAACGCCCGCGTGTCTTCCAGGTTGATGTGCTGGGCGCGGTACACCACCCCCATGCCGCCATGCCCGATTTTGCCGAGGATGCGATAGGTGCCTTTGATGATCTGTCCGGTTTTCCACTCATCGAGC
>JAKATS010000143.1 GCA_021818645.1 Acidobacteriota bacterium
TCTTGATGGTTGTAATTTTTAAGCATCAGCTTGCCATTTATTCGCTGGGCAATATCGGTGTTGAGCAACAGCGCCATGGGCACGGCCTCGGTTTTCGATATGGGCAGAACTTTCAGGATCAAAGGGCTGGCATGGCGTTCAGAGTCGCTGAGTTTCAAAGTAGTACCCTGTGGATCACCAGCCTTTTCATCTTTAAAATGTGTGATAATCGGCAGGCCGAGCAGGGCGCGGGGAAATTCCAGGGGATCAGCGGTGAATTCTTCGTGTTTGCGCAATCTTTGTCCGGTGATTTTGCGAATGGCTTCCGGCTCCGGCCAATAGGAGCGGCCGGGCGGGCGGTTTGCGGGCCGGGCCTGGCGAAAAGCACTGTAAGTAGCAATTAATTTTTTCCAGACATCCAAAGTTGAACCCGGTTCGCCGATCAATAACTTAGCCCCTTTCAGGGTGGGCCACTCGCGCGTGCCGCCGCCGGGCAGCCCGGAAAAATTGCTCCTGATCCATTCCGTCATATTTGGCTGAGTTGAGGGTAGTGGGGGCAGAAAATTCAACTCCGGCGCCCAGCGCAGCGTGCCGCAGCCGCGCCGGGTGCGCGCGCCAATGCCGCCAAACAAAAGCCAGGCCTGCAAGGCCCATTGGATTTCATCTGTTTTTTCAAAATCCGCTGGATAAATAAGATGAAGCTGAAAATTTCCTTGGATGAGATGTTTTGCATTCTCTTTATCTTTAATTGAAAAAAACACATATTTGGGTTCAATAGAGGGTATTGCTGGTTCTTTATCAGGTTTATGCACCTGAATCCTTACTGGGCTGGCGGCATCGGTATGGCCCCAAATCTCGCTTTCGGCCTGCAGCAATGCCGTGGCATCGCTGTATTGCGCGCCGCTGGTGGCGCGCCACCAGAAACGGAGCTGGCCGCGGATGCCGCTGGGACGGAAAGGCTGCGCGGCATCAATTTCGCCGGCCACCACCCCGCCGCCAAACATGGGCGTCACCAGCGTCAGCTTCAGCTCCAGCCTGGTCCGGCCGGGATCCGGGCCGCGCAGCAGTTCCTTCACGGTATCGAGGGCAGGCGGCGTAAGAGAGGTTCGAGTGCTGGTCATGAAGAAAACTCCTTGCCGCGAAGGCCGTTTGGAGGAAGCGTATTTGGTTTTTTGTCCTGCCAGAAGATGGCTTCGGCGGGCGCGGCCAGGGCCAGGGATTGATTGGGGCGCCGGGTTGCGGCGCGGATGAGTTCATGGCCGAACAGCGCGCTGTGACTTTGGCAAAGCGCATGCAGCCGCGAGCGGGTCATGGACAAAAAAGGGCCATCCACGCCTTTATGCCGGGAGATTTCCGCCGCACCGGGCAGAATGAGCGCATATTCCCGCAGAAATTCCCGGGTATATTCCGGGTTCACGTGCTTATCCATGGAGACCGGAGGCAACCCGGCGACTCGCCGGCGCGCCAGCCAGCTCACCAGCGCGAGCTGGGCGGGAGGAAGCTGAATCTCGACGCCGCGTCAATGAATTCTGCGGCCTTCCAGATCGAGCCGCAGACTGGCATCCGCGCCCGCCTGATTGATCGCCGCCACGGTCTGATCAAAGCTTTCATGGCCGTGCAACAAACCGGGAGGAATGCCCTGGCGCAAAAAAACCACGGGAACCTCGGCCAGCATGACCTGCGGTCCCCTGCGGGCCGGCCGCGCCGGCCGGCGGGGCGGATAAAAAAACTCCGAATTTGTTTCACCGGCCGCGTCCACCAGCACGTGCGAGAGCCGGTCCTGCGGCCGGCCCAGCAGGGAAAGGGCGTAACCGGCGTAAAAACCCATGGTCTTGCGGCCGCCGGCCATGGAGACATGCAGGGCGCTGTCGGGCAGCGCGGTGCATTGCCGCACCCGGCGCAGGATGGCGTTGGCCATGGCCAGATTATCTTCCGGGGTGCGGATGTCATCCATGGGCCGGCCATCAGGCCGGCGCACCGCCTCGATCCGCGCGGATGTGAAGCGCATGGCGGGCAGATCATATTCCCGGCAAAGGCGATGAAACCAGCCCGTGCCGGGCGTCAATAACTGGCGGCGGGCCAATGCGGCCCCCTTTTGGGTGGTGAGCAGATAAATTTCCGTCGGCACAAAAGCCGGCCGGGTTAGCTGGGTCAGGGCGTAAAGGGTTTCGGTGATGACCTGCGGGGTAAGTCCGGTCACCGCCAGCAGAATGCGGCGGCGCATGGCCGCCGGCTGGCATTGATGACGCATGCCGGGCGCTGACAGATGGCGTGCGGTGGGCATACAAGTTAAGATTAATGCGCGCGCGGCATGCTTCCAAGGCCGGCAATCTTGCGGCCCTCATGCTGCGGACAAACTTGACCGATGATCCTAAAACCTGCCAAAAAAAATCCAGCTTGTCAAATCAAATGAAATAGTGCCGCAAGATTGCCACCATGGATTTCTGGTTCTGAATTTTTTAATCTTAATGGGCGAATCGGGAACTTCCCTATGATCTGGATATTCATTTTGCTGGGCTTGCTGGCGCTGCTGGGCTGGTATGGGCCGCGCGGGGTGGGCGACTGGGATTTGCGGCGGGATGCCGGGGAGCTGCCGCCACGGCGGCAACTGAGCTGGCGGCTGCGGCCGGAGGAAATTTGCCGCATTAACCCGCGGGCCATTACCGTGAGCGCGGAAGCCGGGGAAATCCCGGCCGAGGCCCCCGCGGCGCCGCCGGCCGCGCTGCCGGAGAGCCCCCAATTCACCCGTATGGCGTTAGCGGGCGCCGGCCTGGATAGTTTGCACACGGGCGCCGGAGCCCTGCATGCCGCCTGGCAGATTGACCCCGCCGTGCTGGGCGCGATTGAGGAATCTACCGCCCAGCACATTCATCATCTGCCCGGCGTGGCTGATTATGTGGACCAGCATTTCTGGCATGCCGCGCCCGCGGCCGCGCAAGGCTGGTTTGAGCGCCTGACCGGGTATGTGACCGAACAAAAGGCGGCAAGCATTCTGGAGGCGCAAGGACATCATGTCGAGTTTGCCCCCACCCCTAACCAACCGGCCTGGGATTTGAGGGTGGACGGCCATATTGCCCAGATCAAGGAAAGTGGAGGGGGGGTGCATGCGTTTTTAGAGCAGCATCACCATATTACGGTCTATACTTCGCCGGAAGCCGCCACGGCGGCGCATAGCGCGTTGGTTCATGGCCTGCATGGCATCAACAGCGACGCCATTCATCATGTCACCCAGCAAAGCCTGGAGGGCCTGCATACCCTGGCGCATCCACATTTCCATCTGCCCTGGATTACCGCCGCGCTTTCCAGCTACCGCGAGCTGAAATTATTAATCACGGAGAAGACGACCATGACGAAAGCCATTAAAAATGCCGGACTGGATGTTTTAGGCGTGGGCGGCGGCGTCTGGGCCGGCGCCCAAATGGGCGGATGGCTGGGCGTGTTTCTGGGACCGGTCGGCGCGGCGGTTTTTGGCGCGCTGGGCGCCATAGTTGGAGGAATTGGCGGCAGACTGATGTCGAAAGAAATTCGCTTCCGGCCGTTTTATAAAGCCAGGCAGAATTATGAGGCGGCGCGGGATCAGGCGGAACACGGCCTGCGCGACGCGGAAACGAAATTCCGCCGGGAAACCGGGCGATGGCGCGAGGATTTGGAAGCCGAGTTCCAGGCCCGGCGAAATAGGTTCATGGACCGGCTGCGGGAGACGGTGCGGGGCTGGATGGCCCGCACGGACGAGGAAACCAGCCAGTTGGCGCAGGCGCTGCCGCAGCATCTCCGGGACTTGCTGCAACAATTGGCGGCGGAAGAGCGGGAAGAAATCGCCGCCCTGGGCCTGCCGGCCTGGTGGCGGCGGCTGTTGCCCACGCGGGAAGCCCGCCGGCGTTGGCGGATGCGGGCATGGTTCCGGCGGGCCCGCGCCATTATTGCCCGGGAAATCACGCTTTTGCGGCGGCTGCCGGATGAATCGGGCTTATGGCGCCAGCGCATGGTGCAGTTGCTGAATGACTATGATTTCCGCCTGGAAAGCTTGCGGCGGCATCTGCAACAACTGGATGCGCGGCTGGAACAGCGGCGCCAGCAGGCCGAGCAGCAGGGCGCCAGCACGGCCCGGGAAATCGAACAGGAGCGGGGACATTTGATTCAGGCCTTCAATGCCCGGGTTTTGGCCCTGCACGAAGAATTTGGCAAGCAGTTGCAAGGCTGGAATGGCGCCCTGAAAAATGCTTACGAAGAGATGCGTCAGCAGGGCTTGCCCTTAAATGTTGACTTGCCGCCCGCGGCGGCGGTGGAACCATGAAAATGGCGGGGGCAATCTTTACGGCGGGCCTGAAAGCATGAAGATTTCACTGGATCCCGTGGCGGATATGCTGGCTCTGCCGCTGGCCCGCCTGCGGCTGGATTTTGCGGCCGCGGCGAACCTGGAGGCCGAAAACCTGCGCGGGTCGGCCTGGCGGGGCGCGCTGGGTCATGCCTTATGGGCCTTGTGCTGCCGCACCCGCGAACCGCAATGCACAGCCTGCATCGGGCAGCAGCCTTGTGATTACCGCAAATGGTTTGAATCACCGCGGCCGGCGGAAGCGGACCGGCTGCGCGGCCAGGAACAAGTTCTCAATGGCTTTGTTCTGGCGCGGGCCAGGCAGGAAGCGCAAAAGGCCAGCCTCGAGCTGCGGCTTTACGGCGAGGCTGTGAACCGGGCGGAGCTTTTTTTGCGCGGCCTGCGGCGGGCCGGGGAATTTGGCCTGGGCGCGCGGCATCTGCGGCTGGAATGCCAAAGCATCTGGCAGGCGACTCAGCCCGATCAGGCGGAATGGCGGGAAGTGATCCAGGCCATAGCGCCGAATTTGCCGCTGCGGCCGGCACAGTGGAAAGGCCCGGTCCGGGTGGAGTTTTTATCGCCGGTGCGGCTGCAAAAATACGGCCGGCCCTTGCCGCCCTCCCAGTTCACATTTCTGGAATTGTTCCGCAATTTAATCCGGCGCGTTTCGAACCTGGCGTATTTTTATGGAAACCTGGATCTGCATCTGGATTTCGCCGGGTTATTGAATCTGGCCGCGGCCGTTCCGCGCATGACTCTGCGCATGCAGCCCGAAGTCAGCGAGCGCTATTCAACGCGCCAAAAACGCGGCATGCGGCTGGATGCCTTGAGCGGCTGGGCGCAGTTTGGCCTGGATAGCGATTCGCCGCTTTGGCCCTGGCTGTGGCTAGGGCAAATGACCCTGGTGGGGCGCTCGACCAGCATGGGTTTTGGCGAGTATGAACTGTCGCCGGGAAGCTGACCCAGGCTGATTTATTTTTGCGGCGCGGCGGACGCGGGCGGCGCGGATTTGGCTTTGCCCTGGGCGTAGGGATGCTCTTTTTTCAGGCCCAGCCAGATGGTGAAAAATACAATGCTGCCCACCAGCAGAATCACCGCCGCATAATCGGTGATCAG
>JAKATS010000290.1 GCA_021818645.1 Acidobacteriota bacterium
ATTCTGGACAGGGTAAATGACGGCCACGCCATCCAGACCCTTTTTGAATTGCTGCCGTCGGCATCCGGGCCGGGCCGCCCGCATTGATTTACCTTCGCCGGCCTAATAGCATACTGCCTGGAAAACGCGTCAGCGGGATGTCTGCGGAACTTATGCGGGAAACCAACGGGATACCAACTATGAACAATATGAATATCGACCAGCTTTTTAACCAGCACTTTGCCGATTCGCCGGCGGGCGCCACCACGGAAAAACCGGTGGTGGTCTGCGCGCCGGGACGGGTAAATCTGATCGGCGAACATACCGATTACAATGACGGTTTTGTATTTCCCATGGCATTGGATCGGGTCACCACCATCGCCGCCCGCCGTCGGACCGATGCCCGTGTGCGTATTTTCAGCATGATGCAGGATCAAATGGCGGAATTCACCGTGGATTCGGAAGTGGCCAAGGCCGCGCCAAAGTGGTCCCTTTATGCCCGCGGCGCCGCGGAAGCCCTGCGGCAGCGAGGCCTTATTGCCCACGGCATGGATGCCTTGATTCACAGTGATGTTCCCCTGGGCAGCGGGCTGTCTTCAAGCGCCGCCTTTGAAGTCGCCACCGCCCTGGCCCTGCTTACCGTTAACGGCCGCACGCTGGATGGTGTGGAATTGGCCAAGGCCTGCCAATGGGCCGAACACCATTATGCCGGCATGCCGTGCGGCATCATGGATCAGTTTATTTCCGTCATGGGGCAGGAGGGGCACGCCCTGCTGCTGGATTGCCGCGATCTTTCCCGCCGGCAGGTACCGTTGAGCGACCCAAATCTGCGGATTCTTGTGGCCAATACCAATGTAAAACATGAACTGGTGCAGGGCGAATACCAGGCCCGGCGCAATCAATGCCGGCGGGCCGTTGAACACCTGGCCAAACGCTATCCGCAGGTAAAAGCCCTGCGTGATGTGACTCTGGATATGCTTGAATCCGTCCGGCTGGGCATGGATCCCATGGTGTTTCTGCGGGCTACCCATGTGATCACGGAAAACAAGCGCACCACCGATTTCGCCGCCGCCCTGGAAAAAAATGACTGGATCACCGCCGGCCGCCTGATGTATGAATCGCACCGCAGCCTGCGTGATGACTATGGCGTAAGCTGCAGGGAATTGGATGTGCTGGTGGAAATTGCCCGCTCCGTGCCCGGTGTGTACGGCGCCCGCATGACCGGCGGCGGTTTCGGCGGATGTATCGTGTCGCTATTGCCGGAAAAAGTGGTGCCGCTGCTGGAAGCCGCCATCGCCAAGGATTATCCCCTGCAGACGAACCTTAAGAGTACCTATTTTGTAACCCGGCCCAGCGCCGGAGCCCGGGTAATTTCCCGATAATTCATGCCGCCGCCCGTTTTTTCCGGCGGGCCGCGGTTTTACGCTAAAGCAGCCGATTATGAAAGATGTTCTTGCGCGGCTCGCCGCCGGCCAAACCTTAACCGAAGATCAAACTCGCGACGCGATTGAACAAATCATGTCCGGCAAGGCCCACCCCGCGCAAATAGCCGCGTTTCTGGCTTTGTTGACGGCCCGCCAGCCCACCGTGGATGAACTCGTGGGCGCCGCCCAGGTCATGCGGAACATGGCCGTTCGCGTCGCCGCACCGGATATGGTCATTGATACCTGCGGCGCCGGCGGGGCCGGTTCACGGCTGTTTAATGTTTCAACCACGGCCGCCATTGTCGCCGCGGCCTGCGGGGTGCCCGTCGCCAAGCATGGCAACAAAGCCTTTACCAGCCGCAGCGGCTCCTCCGATGTACTGGCCGAACTTGGCGTGCGTGTGGATGCCCAGCCGCAAACCCAGGCCGCCTGCCTGGCCGGTGCCGGCATCTGCTTTTGCTTTGCGCCGCGGCATCATCCGGCCACGGCCAATGTCTCCCAGGTGCGCCAGCAGCTTGGCTTTACCACTATTTTTAACCTCATGGGGCCGCTCACCAACCCCGCCGGCGCCCGCAGGCAGCTGGCCGGTGTGCCCCGTATTCCCCTGGTGGATAAAATGCTGCAGGTTCTTGTGCGGCTCGGTTCGGTGCGCGCCATTGTCGTATGCGGAACCGACCCGGATGAGGGCTTCCTCTGCGAAATTTCCATCGGCGGGCCCAGCCGCATCGGCATGTACGACGGCGGGGAATTGCGCAGCTTTGATCTGGAACCGAAGGATGTCGGCCTTAAGGCGGTTTCCATGGAAGCCTGCCGTGTAACATCCGCGGCGGATTCCGCCAAGATTGTGCGCGATGTTTTAAGCGGCAAAAAAGGCCCGCCGCGCGACCTGGTGCTGATCAATGCCGGTGCGGCCCTTTGGGTCGGCCAAAAGGCTGATTCCATCCGCGACGGCTTGCGCATCGCCGCCAAAGCCATTGACACCGGCCGCGCCACCCAAACCCTGGAAAAGCTTATTTCCGTCAGCAACGGCCATTCGTCGCCGGAATAAATGTGTAAATGGGTCTGTTGCCTGAAATAAACCCCAACCGCCGCCGAGGCCTTGAATCATCAAATTCGCCGGGGTGATCCGGAATGCTGGAAATGCTTACAGGCTACCCCTGCCTTGCTTCACCCGCACAGTTTGCCCCCGGCTTTAAGGGCGTGCCATCAGGCGTTATGGCAGATTCAACACGGGCCAATTCATAACCCTCCGCCCCCGCATGGAGTAGATGGGCATTGTTTTCATCCGGAAAGGTAAACAGCGGCTGCCTGCGGGTCAGGATGTTTTGCGCGGTTGATTCCGCCTTGCCGCCCGGCGCGGCATACGGCACAAGCACCGCATCAGCCAATGCGGCAACCAATTCATTGCGCTGAATCGCCTGCGCCGCCGTACTGCGTTTAACCGTATCGCCAAAAGGCGAAATCGCCAAAAGACGCCCCTCCCTAACTGCCTTGCGGCCGGCCACGCCCAGCCGCAGGCCCCGCAGCCGTTTGGCCGCACACATAATCACCGGTTGGGACCCGCGCAGCAGAATATCCAGGCATTCGCGTTCCATTGGGGAATGAAACCCGCCGACCACGGCCACGCCCGCGTTAACGCGCCGAGATGAATGGATAGCTATGACATTGGGATGAGCCAGCTGGCCGCAGGGGAACCTTTAATTCAATATGCAAAGGGGGCGGACATAAAACATCCGTCAGGTTCGCCGGGCCCCGCAGAATCCGCTTAAAAAAATAGCCGCCCCTTTTAGGTGGCGGCTGGTCGCTCCGTAGAGCGTGGCCTGCGAACATTTAGTCTTTGTTGCGAAAAGACTCGCAGACCGGGGTAGGTTACACTGTACATTACGATAGCTTCCGTATACATTATGTCAAGTACCGGGAAACTTTTATTCGTCGTCGAATTCAGAAAGGGGGAATGCGATGTCATTCATTCTTGGCTTGGACTTGGGCAGCAACTCCATCGGCTGGGCGATGGTGGACGAGCAGGCCCGCAAAATATTGTTATCGGGCGTGCGCGTCTTCCCCGAAGGGGTCGATCGGGACAAGCAGGGCGGGGAGGTGGGTAAAAACGAGAACCGCCGGATCAAGCGCGGGATGCGAAGGCAGATATTGCGGCGGGCTGGGCGGCGAAAGGCCCTGCGGGCAGCGCTTGTGCGCGCCGGAATGCTGCCGGAAACCGCCCCCGAATCGGAAATTGTCCTCCAGCTTGACCCCTACGAATTGCGCAGCAAGGGCCTCGACCAGCAGCTAAGCATGCCCGAACTCGGCCGCGTTCTCATCCACCTGAACCAGCGTCGCGGCTTCAAATCCAACCGCAAGGGCGGCAAGGCGAAGGAAGAGAAGGGGATGCTGGCGGAAATAGGCCAGCTTGCGGACGAAATTCGGGATTCCCAATCCCGAACTCTCGGCGAATACCTCTTTAGGTTGCGCAAGGAGAGCGGCCAGCCCACCCGCATGCGGGGGCGCCACACCCGTCGGCAAATGATCCAAGACGAGTTCGAACTCCTATGGAAAAAGCAACGGGAGTTTTACCCGGACCTGCTGACGGATTCTCTGCGGAACGAAATTTGGGATCGGCTAATCGCCTACCAGCGCCCAATGTATTGGCCGGCGTCGGTAGTGGGGCGGTGCGAGCTTGAGCCCCGCGAAAAGCGGTGTCGTCGGGAGCACCCGGTGGCACAGCGGTTCCGCATGCTTCAGGAGGTCAATAATCTGCGCGTGTTGGACGCCACCGGTGAGCTCCGCCCACTCGTCCCGCAGGAACGGGAAAGGCTGATCGCTTTTTTGTCCACGGCCAAGGATCGCACGTTCGACGACATTCGCGAACACCTCGGGCTTATGGAATCGCACGGATTTAATCTCGAATTCGGCGAGCGAAAAAAGCTGCTCGGGCTGTCCACGGACTGCCTCTTGGCGGGCAAGAAATTGTTCGGGCCGCGCTGGCGGCAGTTGCCGCCGACTGAGAAAAACGGGATCATTGACCTGCTTTTAGAGGACGAAATCACCGAGGAAGGGTTTATCAAGCGGGCCGAACAATTGGGCGCCGGCCCCGACCTGACCCGCGTGCTGCTGGACGTGAACCTCGGGCCGGGCTATGCCAGTTACAGCCTCGCGGCGATGTGGAAGCTGATCCCGTTTCTCGAGGCAGGGCTTCCCCTTTCCGGCAGGCCCGGAGAACCGGACGCCCTGCATTCCGCCGGCTATCTGCGGCCGGATGAGCGGGCTGCCCATAGAACAGATCTCCTGCCCGAACCCCCGGAAATGACGAATCCCTTGGTGCGTGCCGCACTGTTTCAACTGCGGCAGGTCGTTAACGCCATCGTCCGGGAATTTGGAAAGCCCGCGGCAATTCACGTAGAGCTGGCTCGCGAAATTAAGGGCACGGCCGAGCAGCGCCGGCAAATGACTCTGCGCATGCGCGAAAATGAAAACAAACGCGATGGGGCGAGGAAGTTCATTCGGGAAAACACGGATCGCGAACCGACCCATGATTCCATCCTTCGGTACCTCCTCTGGATGCAGCAGGGGCAAATCTGCATCTACAGCGGGCGGCCGATAAGCTGCGCCCAGCTTTTCGGAGGCGAGGTCGACATTGACCATATCTTGCCGCATTCACGCAGCCTTGACGATTCACAGCTCAATAAAGTTGTGGTATTCCGGAGCGAAAACCAGGCCAAGGGCGACCTTACGCCATATGAATGGCTTGCCGCGCAGGACCCCGAAAAATACGAAGCCGTTCTGCAGCGTGCCGCGCGCCTGCCCTACGAGATCCGCAACGCCAAGCGGCCGAAATTTACCCAAAGGTCGGTCGAATTAACTGAGTTCATCGAGCGTCAATTGAACGACACCAAATATATCTCCCGAAAGGCGGCGGAATACCTGCGCTGCCTCGGCATTGATGTCGTCTGTACCAAAGGCCTTTGTACATCCGAGCTGCGGTACCAATGG
>JAKATS010000240.1 GCA_021818645.1 Acidobacteriota bacterium
TTCATGTTCGCGCTGGTCGAAGTCAGCGAGCCGTTGCTGGTGGCATATTCCGCCCGCAGGCCCAGAATCCATTCCGGGTTGAAGCGGTATCCGCCCATCAGCACATAGCCCATCCCATGCGCGGCGGAACTATATCCGCGCGCGGTCGAAGCCGGAGAATCCATGAAGATCACATACGGGGTCCACGACCAGTTCTTGCCGGTGTAGGTGTACATGAAATCATAGAGCTGCGCGTTGGCGTCAAAAAATGTCCCGTTGGGCGGAGTATTTTTGTTGGGAATCAGGGCAACAAAGGTAAACGTGTTCTTGGCGTTGATGGCATAGGCGATGGAAGCCGAAGGCGCGCCAAAGTGGTATCCGGAATAAAATCCGTCGCCATATTGCAGGTTCACCGTCCATTTGCCGTAATTGATATTCAGTTGGGCCGCCCGGCTGACCAGGTTTTCCATGTCGTTCCAGACCAGCCCGCGCTGTATGTTGTAGTTCAGATAGGACCAGGTGCTTTCCTGTCCGATCAGTGTCGGCAGCTTGCCGGCTTCCAGCGACCAGTGAGGATTAAAAACATATTCCGCGTAGGCTTCCGGCACCAATCCAAAAAACTGCGAATACTGCGTCGTCGTCAGTCGGCCGGCGCCCAGGGCGGGATAGGCATATCCTCCGGCCATCACAAAAAACTGCCAGTTGCCCGTGGTTTTCTGCAGAATGGCGAATCCGTTGGTCAGATCGCCGCCGTTTTTTTCCGCCCCGTATGGATCGGGCGTGGCAAAACCGGCATAGCTCACCACCCCGGAAAGCCCCCAGCTTCCCAGCGGTCCGGCGGGTATTTCAATCGGGGCGGGCATGGTGAGGGAAACCTGCGCCGCCAGCCTTTGGCCTGGGCACAGCACTACGGCAAACGCGGCGCTGAGGAAGAAAATCCAGCCGCGGTAACGGCTGCGCGGCTCCCGCGGAAATAAACCAGATGCATGTTTCATGATCGTTTCGTCTCCGTTTCCGCCGCTGTGCGGCGGTGAATTTTGATGAGTTCGGGCTCACGCTCGATCAGGGAGGCGAGAAGAGGATGATTGCGTCCGCTCAGGCCGGCTCCGGACCCTTCATCGGGCCGCAATCGCAACGATCAGGTCGGGGATCGTAAGTCTATGTTTATGTTATTGGATGCCTGAAGTCCAATTCCAAATTTGAATGCCGCGCCGTATAAATTTCTTCTTTATAGGTTCCTTAGGTTTCATTTACGGATTGAATCCGCACGATCAAAATTTTGCGTTTGCCTTATTCGCCCATCCATCGCATTCTGAGGGCGATCCTTGAGCGATGTTCAGGCCTTGGGTGGCGTCCTGCTCCCCCGGCCGGCGCATCGAACTAAGGAAGAAAATTTCAGCTTGCACCCTGTCCGTGCAATGGCTCCATTCGGGACCCTGATCGTCCTGGCACCGCGGGACCTATGTCCTTCGGTATCTTGATCCCCGTTGTATGGAGGCTTGCATGGCGGAATCCGCATCCAACACCACGAGTTTTCAACCTACCCTGGGCCTCACCGGCCTGACCGTGAACGCCATGGCGCTCATCGCGCCCGGTGCGTTTCTCTGGCTGACCTTTTTCATTCAGGCCTCGACCGGCTCAACCGCGCCGGCGATGTGGCTGGGCATCTTTGTGGCCCTGCTGCTCTGCCTGGCTACCGCGATCTCGTATGCCGAGCTGTCCAAGTTATATCCCGGCACCGGCAGCAGTTATTACTTTGCCGAACAGGCGTTTTTAAACCATGACAAGGGCTGGAAGTATGCCCGCATCTCCAAGTTCATCGTCGGCTGGGCCTCGCATCTTTACTATTGGGTCTATCCCGGCGTCATGGTCGCCACGCTGGGTATTTTCTGCGGTTATATCGTCGGCACCCTCTGGCCCAATTTCATGAGCGCCTCCAATCCCGGGCCGGCCTTCATGGCGCTGATCGCCATTGTGGCTTCCTTCGCGATCGCCTATGTGGCTTATCGCGGTGTGAACGGCTCAACCGCCGTCAGCTTCGCGATTAACGTCATTCAAATCACCGCCCTGCTCATCTTTTCCGTCATGGCGCTGAACTACCGGCTCAGCCACGCTCCCGGCAGCGTCGGCTATCAGTGGGATGCCGCCAGCGGCAATGCCTACGATTATCAGTTCCAGACCAAAACTCAGATGATCGGTGGAGTGGCGACTCCCGTCATTCAGCGCGACGCCAATGGCGTTCCGCTGCCCGAACTGGGCCCCAACGGCAAGCCTGTGCCTTATACCGTGGCCTATCCCAAAACCGATGCTTCCGGCAATTTCCTCTCCCACGGCTCGGCGGCTTCGGTGGTCGGCATGCACAAATTCAATTGGCTGATGATTCAGGCCACCGTCGCGATCCTGCTTCTGGTCGGCTTCGAATCCGTCACTTCGATGGGTGCCGAAGCCAAAAATCCCCGGCGCGATGTGGCCCGTGCGGTCATCATCTCGCTGCTGATTCAGGGCGCGTTCTGTTATCTCATCGAATATTTCTGCGCCAATTACTTTCTCAGTAGCGGCTATACCATGCAGAATGCGGTGGGCTCGGCCGCGCCCATCGGCGACATGATGGTGATGGTGGGCGATGCCTTGTTCAACGGCCATGGCCGCGCCTTCATGCTGATCGAAGCCGCCACGGTGTTTCTCGCTATCGTCGGCACCACCCTGGCCTGCATCAATACCGGTGCCCGCGTGACCTATGCCATGGGCAAGGATGAGGAAGTCCCCGAGCACTTTGGCGTATTGCATGGGGAAAAGCTCACCCCGCACAAAGCCATCTGGACCCTGGCCACGGTTTCGGCCATGGTCGGCTGCGCCGCGGTCTCGCTGGTCTTCGCCGACGCCAGCGCGCCCACCCAGGCCACCATCGCCGCCCTGCCCCAGGGCTTCTGGTCGAGTTGGGGTTACCTGAGCTCCACCACGCTCTCGCATTTGCCCAATTCGCTGCTGGCGATTACCCTGACTTCGAACTTCGGCACTTTCCTGCTCTATGGCATGAGCAATCTGGTCTGCATTCTGGCCTACAAAGGCCGTGCCGATTTCAAGCTCGTCAAGCACCTGCTGGTTCCTTTATTCGGTTTGATTGCCAATGCCGGCTTGCTGATTTTTTATCTCATCGAGCCGTTTCTTGGCCTGGGCACCAAGCTGGAGCCTTTGACGGCTCTGGGCATTGCCGCTATCTGGGGCATTTATGGCGCCTGGTACTTTAAGTCCGCCAGCCGGAAGAAGGGCAAGGCGCTTCTGGTCAGCCAGGGCGTCAAAGCCGCGGTCTGAGCCGGATCGGGATTTGTAACCGGAGGGGTCGCCCAATCGGGCGCCCCTCCACGTTTTTTTAGCCGCGATGCTCCACTTGCAATTTGCCTCTTACACGGACCCCGGTAAAGTCCGTGAATTAAACGAAGATTCGCTCGGCTGGCATACTCCTGCCGATCCGGAGACCGGTGGGCTCTGGCTCTTTGTTCTGGCCGACGGCGTGGGCGGGCACGCTGCCGGTGAAGTTGCCTCCCGCATGGCCGTGGACGTGATCACCGGCGGCATGCCCGCTTGGCGCGATGCGCCCGCGGCCGGTCTGCGCAAATTCCTGCAATTGGCCAACCGGAAAATCCATGACGCCGGCTTGAGCGGCGCGCATGGCGGCTCCATGGCCTCCACCGTCGTGGCGCTGGCCCTCAGCCAGGATCGCGCTACCCTGGCCCATGCCGGCGATTCCCGCTGCTATCTCTGGCGGGCCGGCAGCCTCCGCCAGATGACCCGCGATCATCGCTTCGCCGCCGAACAGGCGGCGCTCGGCATTTTAACGTCCCGCGAAGCCGAAACCGCGCCCACCCAGTCTTATCTGACCCGTTCGCTGGGCGCCGATTTAATGGTGCAGCCGGAAATCTGTGAGTTCCCCCTCCTCTCCGGCGACCTGTTCCTGCTCTGCTCCGATGGCTTGCACGGTGCCCTCGATCCGTTGACTCTGGAGCGTGAACTCGTCGCCCCGCGCCCCCTCGATGCCGCCGTCCAGCGTCTGGTGGAACTCGCCCGGGAACGCGACGGCTCCGATAACATCAGCGCCATCCTGGTGCGCGTGCTCGAAGTCGAACGCATGGCCATGTACCGCGGCCGCTCCTATCGGGTGCGCTGATTCCATTCGCTCCGGAAATTCCCGAACTGTATTCGCTATACTTTTCAAGCCGGTAAGAATTCATGCGCGATTTTCAGGCGGGCGACACTCTCGATCACTACCAGTTGCTTGAGGCCATCGGCCGCGGCGGCATGAGCAGCATTTTCCGCGCCACCGATCTCAACGATGGCGCCCCGGTCGCGGTCAAAATCCCCCATTTCGCCATGGAAAGCGACCCGGCGCTCTACGATCGCTTTCAGCGTGAAATGGCCATCCTGGCCCGGCTCAATCATCCGGGCGTGGCCCATGCCCGCGCCGACGGCCATCGCAGCCGGCTCTACATGGTCACCGACTGGGTTGAAGGCGTGCCCTTGCGCCGGTTGGTGGTGCGCGGGCAGCCCTGGGATGAAGCCCGCGCCGGCCGCATGACCCTGGCGCTCTGCCGCATTCTCGAATACATCCATGCTCAGGGCGTGGTCCACCGCGATCTCAAGCCGGAAAACATTCTCGTCACCCCCGCCGGCGGCCCGGTCTTGATTGATTTCGGCATTGCCGGCGCGAGCGGCGCCCGCCGCATTACCTTCGCCAAGCTCAGTCAGGTGGTGGGCACGCCCGATTACATCTCGCCCGAACAGGTGCGGGGCAAGCGCGGAGACGCCCGCAGCGACATCTATGCCCTCGGCGTGATGTATTACGAAATGCTCACCGGCGCGGCGCCCTTCGAAGGGGAAAACCCCTTTGCCGTGATGAACGACCGCTTGCTCAACCCGCCCATTCCGCCCCGCGAACGCAATGCTCGGATCAGCCCGCAGGCCCAGGAAATCGTCTATCGCGCGCTCGAACGCGATCCCGCCCGCCGCTACGCCAGCGCCCGCGAGTTTGCCTGGGATCTCGAGCATCCCGAGCAGGTCGGCGTGGCTGACCGCGAAGAACTCCGGCTCTGGAAACAGCGCCGCAATCCCGTGCAGCGCCGCCGCCTGCTCTACGCCGGCCTGGCTTTGCTCCCGCTCCTGTTATTCCTCCTGCTCTGGTGGGCGGCGAAATAAAGTTCCACTTTGTAAGTTTATTTTTTCTCGGCCTCGCGCTGAATTTTTAACTGCGGTGCTGTCGCGTATAGGTTTCAATCTCGGCCGTCAATAATTGTTGCAGCCGTGGCAGCAGGGGGCCGGGGCCGGCCAGGGTTCTGTCATCCACCTGGCTTACGCGCTGCGCTTCGCGGGTGGA
>JAKATS010000022.1 GCA_021818645.1 Acidobacteriota bacterium
TTGACGTAATAGAGCGGCGTCGTGAGAAAAAATCGGTTCATATGCAGGCGAAAAGGCGAAGGCCGGAAGCCATGGCCCGGTCAACGGAAGAAAAGTTCAGTATAAGGCGGGATGGAATTGGATTAAGGGAGCGGGTGGGGAGTTGACGCGGCTGGGCTTTGAGCCGAACACTCCCGCGGCCAGCAGGAAATTAACGGCCATGGCCAAAGCGCCGGCAAAATTGTTCATGACCACGCCAATATCGGCCGGGCGGCCTGAGCCATTCCGATTCACTACCACATATTCAGAGAGCCCTGCATGCGTGTCAAGGTGAAGTCGTGTAGCATGTGTAGCATCATGCAATCGCCGAGATGGAGTGGCTGGGTATGGATGGGACTGCTGAGCACGGTCTGGTGCGGAGCAGGATGGGCGCAAACCCCGCCGGCCAGTCTGCCACGGCGGATTCAGGCGGTCTGGCGCCGGGATCTGACCGTCAGCGCCCGGGGCTGGCTGCATCATGCCAATGTTGTGGTTTTACAGCGCTGGATCAGCCGCCAGATTCTTCCTTCGGGCGCGGAATTGATCCATCTGGCATCGGTTTCGAAACCACTGACCGATTTAGGCGCCCGCGCGCTGACGCAACTGCCCCTGGTTTACAGCGGCGACACCCGCATACTCGCGGCGCGAGCCTGGGTAGCCAGTCCGCGCCGGCTTTGGACGCCATCCCCGGATGCGATTCACGACTTCGCGATGCAACTGCCGCTATTCACGCTCGAAAGCCTGGATTTACGGGAACGGCAAATCACATTGCCCAACGTTCAGCCCGGGCGGCTGGTCATTGTAGATATTCACGAGCGGCTGCGCAAAAATTCGGATTTTCCAGGCGACGCAACCTATCTGGCCAATCGCCAGCTTTTTCCCGTAGCCTGGCAGCGGATCAAAATACTGGCGCCGGCCGGGATGCGCATGCGCTACGAGCTGGCGCCGCGCTGGACCGGCAAGGCTCCCAGCGGCATGCGGCTGCGCTTTAGCCAGAGCCGGGTTCCGGAAGGCCGGAAATATCGTTTTCTCTGGACGCATATTCCGGCTTTTCATGCGGAGCCATATATGAACCGCCGAGCCTTGCCCCTGGTGGTGACAAATTTTCAAAACTGGCGGCAAGTGGCGGCATGGTATTACCACCTGGCAGTCGCCAGCACACAGGTGACGCCTGCCATCCGCGCGGCCGCCCAAAAGATCACCGCCCGGCACGCCACGCGGAACGGCAAAATCAAAGCCCTGTATAGCTTCGTGGCGCGGAAATTTCGCTATCTCAGCTTGTCTTTTGGGGTGGGCCGGGTACGGCCGCATCCGGCCACGGAAGTATTGACCAATGGCTACGGAGATTGCAAGGACAAAGCCGCTCTACTGATCGCCCTGCTGCGCGCGGCCGGCATCCGCGCCGATTTTTTTCTGCTCAATACCCAAAATCGTTTGCTGGCCAAGGCGCCATCGCCGCGGCAATTTAATCATGCCATCGTAGCCGTGCCGGAAGCGCATGGGTTCGAATTTCTGGACGCCACGCTGCCGGCGGAGTTTGGCTCCTTACTGGGAGATGCCGGACACCGCGGCTTACTGATCCAGCCCCAACAGGGGCATTTAATGAGAATTCCGGCGCTGGAACCGCGGCAACTGGAGACGCGGGAAACAGACCAAATTCACTTTCAGGCGAACGGCAACGCCAAAGCGATTTGCGAAATCCGCTATGGACCGGCGCCAGGGCTTCTGGCGCGGCTGGCGCTGCAGTTGGCCGGAGCGCGCACCCGCGCGATGGAAAAAGCCCTGGCGCGGGCGGAATTAAAAGGCGTGCGGCTGCGGCGGTTCACGCATTCGCCGTTTTCCGATTTAAATCATCGCTTTACCATTCACACTCTGCGCAGCATGGACGGCCAAATCAACTTTCAGACCCATCCGGCAGAACTGCCGCTGTGGTGGCATATGGCCCCGCAAGATGTGCCGCACAGCCGAAGGGCACGGCACTATGGGTTAAACCTGAATGCCTTGGTGGTTCCGTACCGGCAAACCATGCGGATTCAATTGCCTGCGGAGTATGCGCCGGTATTGCCGCCCGATGTAAATATCACCACTCACTTTGCGCAATTTCACATGCGCTATGCCTTCGATGCGGCAACGCATATTTTGACGGTGCAAGGCGAACAAAGCTGGCTGCGGCCGCGCCTGGCCGCCCGACGCCTGGATGCCTATCGGCTCTTTGACCGGCGGGCGACCCGGGCGGAAAAAAGCCAGCTTCGGCTGCGGCGCATCTACGGCGGCAGTCCGGCCGAATCCGCCGCTGTCCAGCGCAAGATGTGGCGGGAGTTATGCCATGGACGCTGGGAGCGGGTGCTGCGGTTAGGCCGGCAACTTGGGCCGGAAGCCGCGTTACCGGTCCCTATCAGCGAAAATCTGGCCCGGGCACGGCTGGGGCTGAACGAAAATGCCCGGGCACTGGCGCTGTTAATTCCGCTGGCCGCTAAAGCGCCCCTGGATTTGCAAATCCAGGGGTTGTTGGCTGAGGCTGAACTGCGCGCCCATCATCTGCATCGGGCTTGGCTGGCGAACCAGCGGCAATTGCGGCTCACACCCTATAATGCCGGCGCTGAAGCACGGGCGGGGCGGATTCTGGCCGCTCAAGGACAACCCGTCGCAGCGCTGGCGGACTTTGCACAAGCGGTAAAAATCGCGCCCGGCACGCCCGAATGGCGGCTCGAACTGGGCCAACAGCAGGCGCGAATGGGAAAGAGCGCCGCCGCGCAAGCCAGCTTGATCCAAGCCGCGGCTTTGCCCCAGACCACCAGCCGGCAACAGGCTGCCATGGCGAAAATCACGCTGCGGCACCATCTGAATTCCCATACGGCGCTCGGCTGGTGCAATATGGCGGTGCTGCGGCTGGAGGCTCAGCTGCAAAAATTCCACTGGTCTCGCCTGACTTGGCGACAGTGGCAACTGACCAAAGAGTTACCGGCCTGGATTGAAATGGATGCGCGGCTGCGCCATATATCCAGACGACCCCGGGCGCTTGCGCTGGAACGCCTAGCGGTTGTCTTGCGCCCGGACCACGCCTCCTGGGTAATGCGGCTGGCACGGTGGGAGCGCCAGCGCCATGGTGCGGCAGCGGCTTTGCCCTGGGATTCGCTCGCGGCTACGATTCCGGCCGTTTCGGCCAAGGCATTGAACCTTTTAATGCGGGATTATTCGGCGCTTCCAAAACATAACTTGCCGGTCAATTTATATTTGATGCGGCACCCTGCACTGCGTCCGCGTTTTGGCGGCCTGCTCGTGCTGAGTGCAGCGGAAACTGGCACAGTTTTCAATGCCTGGGTCCGCAAGGGTCAGATTTTATCGGTCAATGCCTCAATCCGGCCGTCCTATTTTCACAAACTTCAGTTGCTGCATTTCGCAGCTCCCATATTGGGCAGTCAGCCACTTAACTATTCCCTCGGAATGCAATGGACCGCGTCAGGCAAATGGCAAATTGTTCCTTTGCGCGCACCGGCTCGTTCCTCTAAAACACGATGAAATATTTCCTCATAGCCTGGGTATATTATTCACTGGCCGCGGCCAGTGCGGCCCAGACGGTTACCGTGCATGCGCGCCCGCTGCTTCAGCCCAAACTGAGTGAGTGGCAGCAGCTTTTTTATGACCTCAATTTTGGACAAGTCAGCGCGGCGGGAACCATCGCGTCCCAACTGCAGCAACAGCACCCACAATGGCCGTTGCCCTATGCCTATCAAGGCATTGTCGCCGCGCGGAAAGGCCAATGGCTACAAGCGCGGCATGATTTTATCCAGGCACGGCTGCTGCGCCTGCTGCCTGTATACCGCTGGATCCTGGCCAGCGGCCTCGCCCATAGTCCGCGCGCGGCAGACCGGCAATTAGCGATTCATTACGCGGAACAGACCGTGGCCGCGGACACCGGCGGCAATTATCGCGCGGCGCGGGAGCCGGAAGTGATTCTGGCCCAACTCATGACGGCCCCAATGTATTTTCATTATTTCGCCCGTCTTCCCGCGGCATCCGCCCGGCGGCAGGATGCGATTGCCAGTTTCGCGGCCTATCAGACGCATGATCCATTTATCTATGGCATGCTGCATCCATTCTGGGGATTGACACCAGCCCAGCTGAACCGCCGAATCATGAAGCTAAATCAAAGGCCGCTGACCTATTGGCCCTCGCTCACGGTTTGCTGGCGGCTGGCGCGTAAGATGCTGGGTGACAGCGGAAGGCTGGAAGCCTGGCGGCTGCGCTACCGGCATTTTTTGCAGCCCCGGGAAACACTATGGCCGCAGTTAATGAGGGCGGAAAAGCGATTTCCCGGCAGTCAGCGGCTGCAGCGGTTAGATGGGCGATGGCGCCAGCCGATGCTGGCAAATGCCTGGGATCAGGGTGAGCTGGCCCAAATGGAGCAAATGCTGCGCGCCGCGCCCGCTTCCACCGCTCGTTCACCGGGACTGGCCGTGTGGCAAGCACGCTGGCTGGCCGCCGAGGGGCATTTGCATCAGGCCCAGAACTGGCTGATGGCCTTTTCCCTCAAACTGCCCGCCGGGTCGCCAGAACAACTCATGCCACTGGGCTCCAACCCACAACGGAACCTTTTTGGCCTGGTTTTAGCTTCCATGGCCAGCCTGCACGGCCAAGCCTATCTGGACCACTTCCGGCAAAAAGATATTCTGTATTGGCAGGCCAATCTTGCCTACCGGCTGGGCGATTATGCCGCTGCGGCCGCAGGACTGGAAAGCTCCGCCCAAATCCAGCATGTCTTGAATCCATTGGCGGAATTAATGCTGGCTGAGTCGCTTGAGAAAACCGGCCATCGGCGGGCAGCCTGGGATGAATGGCGCAAAATATACCGGTCCAACGGCTATGGCATTTATGGTTATTATGCGGCGATGGGGCTGCGGGAAACGGGTGGTAAACTCCTAACCCCACGCCGTCGCCGGCGGCGATTCGAAATCCAGGGATATCTCTATGCGGTACGCTGCCGGAAGGGACGCAATGTAAGAGTTACCATCGCCAATGGCTCGATTATGTATCCTCTGCGTCTGGCGCGAGGCATGCATTTTGCCGTTGGTTGCGGCCGGTTAAGCAAGCCGCTATGGGGGTTGGGCCGGGTCACGCCCGATCCTCGGGGTCTGCCCAGAGTGATCGGAACATTATTCCATTGGAGACGCGCCCATCGGTTTCTGCATCCGTAAGCTTAGAGACGGGCGGTCTGCCGCCATTCCAGTTCAGAGCTCTGCGGGGCCAGCACCCACAGGGTATAGATTCCCAGCGCGGTGCCAAAGGGAATGGATAACAGCGCCAGAATTCCGATCACAA
>JAKATS010000216.1 GCA_021818645.1 Acidobacteriota bacterium
GCGCAGCCTACCCGCACCCCCGCGCGGCCCAGTTGGCGCGCCAGCGCCAGCGCCGCTACCTGGCCGCAGAGAATCCACAGGCCGGCGCGGGGCGCCCTCCGGTCGGCGGAATCAAAAGGTGAAATAGCGGTCATGGCTGTTCCCGCGGCGCAGGCAAAAGCACCGGCGAAGACGCGGCGGCATACCAGCGGCGGTGCGCGGGTAGATTCCGCCATTCGTTCCCCATAAACCATAGATGCTTCCGTCCGAGCCCAAATTCCAGGCTGTAAGCCGAGGCGCAGCGGGCGCGGCCGGCGCGCCAGGCCGCGGCCGAGGTGATATCGAAAAAAGTGATACTTTGTCCCCCCGCCATCACTACCTGCATGCCGCCCGGCGCCGACATGATTCGCGCGTCGGGCTGGCGCAGCAGCAGGTATTCAAGATAGGGATTGGTCGAAAGGCCGAGATAGCAGACCCCGCCGCGCGCCGCGTTTGGTTCGCGGGACGGGCGAGCCAAGCGGAGCGCAACCTGGCGCATGACGGCTTGCTTGCGCTGGAAGTCGCGCCGGCTGGCCGGTACATTGCCCGAAGGGTAGAGGGTCAAATTTGAGTTGGCCGGAATCAGCCAGAAGTTGGCCGCCAGCAGGCCGGCTGCCGCAACCGGTTGCCAGCCGCGGGCGGCGCGCCAGCCGCGCATTCCCAGCCATAACCACGGCAGGGAATAAATCACCACGTGACGGACATTATTGCCGCGCACCAGAAGCCAGAAGATCCAGCCCGGCAGGCTCCAGCAAAGACAGACGAGCCATAATTCTTTTAGGCCGGCTGCGGAAGTTGAGTCGTGAGGCTTGGCGATGGCATGAGTTCGCGTCCACAGAATTTTCGCCATCCCCAAAAACAGCAGGCCGAATGCGATCAACAGCCAGCTTCCCAACCCCAGAGCGGTCGCCAGCGGCAGCAACTGCTTCAGCCATTGCACGCCTTGCGGCCACTGCCAGAACTGCGCCAGGGTGTGGCGCGTGCTGCCTGGCATGAGAGCAGCGCCCAGAATGGCGCGCCGGGCGAGCCAAAAGATACAGGCTGCCGCGAGCCAGAGTCCGGCGGTCGCAATCGTGCCGCGCAGCAGGCCGCGCCGGCGCGGCGGCGTTGTGGGCGCGCATGCTGGGCGGGATGAATTTTTTGCCGTCCCGGCCAGGCTGATTCCCCAGAACGCACCAGCCCAGGGCGCCAGCCCGGCATCGAGCAGCAGCATGCAGGATAAAAGCCCCAGCGCCCCCGCCAGCCAGATCCAGCCTCGGGACGTTGTCAGCCCACCCCGCCGCCAGAACTCAAGCCATGCCCATAGCGCCCACAGCCCGGCCGCCAGAGCCCAGGCTTCGGGATGAACTTCCAGCCCCAACCACCACCAGCCGGGAGCCAGCATCCAAAAAGAGGCTGCCAGCCCGGCTTCCAGCGGCCGCAGCCAGTTCCGGCCCATCCAGTACACCGGCAGCATGTCGCTGGCGGTAACCCAGGCGCTGACGCGAGCCAGCATCCGGACAGTGCCGCCCCAATGGAGGAAGATGCCTGCCAGCCAATAAAATCCCGGACAGAGGGTTTTATCGTAAATACCTGCCGCTCCCGCTCCCAGATGCAGCCATTGCCGAAGGCCGATGAGAAAGCGCGCGCAGTCGGATTCGCCCAGAACCTTGCCGGTCCAGGGCAGACGCAGCCCCAGGGCCAGCAGGCCCAGGCCAATCGCGAACGCCAGATCGGCGTGCCGGGCCTTTTTCCAGGCCAGAATCATTGTCGTTTGCGGCCGTGATGGCATCACCTGTTGCATTTCAGTTCAGGGCTGGGCAGTGCGGTGGATCTGGGTCCGCGCCCGGCGGCGAGGGCCCTGCCGGTAAGCTTTCAGCCACCAGACATTGCGATAGGCCGCCATATCGGCATCGGCATAGCGGAAATAGATCCGTCCCCGGGCATAGGGCAGACGGGCAAGGCGCCAGAAGGCGCGCACGGCCCGCGCCTGACGCGATTTTTGCCCTGGCGTTCCCTGCGCCACCAGCAGCACCGATTTGCCGGCCCGCAGCGCGCTGCGAAGGTTGGCCGCCTGGGCCCGCGCCTGGGCCGCGGTCAGGGCATAGTTGGTCCAGCCCAGCGCGAAATTTTCCACCATCACGCCATTCAGGTAGGGCAGGTAGGCATGCCAGCTGCCCACGCGGTAAGGATCGTTGGTCAGGTTGGCCCAGATCGGAGTGTGGGGATAGGCGCGGCGCAGGGCGCGCAGATAGCCGGCCATCGCTTTTTGCAGGGCGGCGCGGCTGCGAAACTCGCGCAAGCCGTCGGCATCGGGGCCTTGCCTGCGCAGGCCGTAACGGCTGAGCCAGAGATCGTCGAGAAAAAAACCGTCAAAGCCCCACCGCCGATAGGGCGGCAGCTGCGCGACCACAAACCGGCGCCACCCCCGGCTGGCCGGGTTCATGGCATAGGTGGTGCGCCAGCCGGTGAGCGGGGAGCGGTAGCCGTTATAAATTCTCTGCCCGCGCCGGTTATGCAGAAACCAGCTTTCATGCCGGTTGACCACGCGGCAGAAGATGCCGGGCGAAAAGGTAACCGTGCGGCCAAAGGGAATGTAGCCGGTATCGCAATGGGCGGGCGGATATGGATACGGCCCCGGCCCGCCGGCTTCGCTGGCGCCCAGATTTTCCAGGACCAGGCCGCGATAGCCGCGCGCCCGCAGCCGGCGCAGGTACGGCTCATCATGATGGGTTAAAAAAATGAGATCGAAGTTGCGGGCGATGAAGCGGGCCGAACTGCCATCCACCGGCGGCTTATAAAAATACGCGGTGCGCATGCACTGGCCGCGCATTTCCTGCCGGGCCGAGCAATGGCCCCAGGCCGGACTCGCGGCCAGCCCGGTCATTATAATGAAAAGCCCTGGCAGGAAATGGCGGCAGCGTGCGGGCATGGCAAGCAGGGCATGAGAAGCCGGGAAGGGCGGCCCGGGTTGCTGGCTCATGGGGGAAAAATGACGGTCGCGTCCTTCCGTCGCGCCGAGCAAAAGCGGGACGCACGGCGCAGCCGTTCAGGGGCCCGCGCCTTCTCTTTCCATGGATAATGAACCAGGCATGGCCATCGCTACTCCAACCGCCCCGGTCAAGGCTCAGCGCTCCATTCACAAACGGCTGCAGGCCCTGCCTTTTGCGGCATGGGCCTTTGGGGCGCTTATCAGCCTGCCGGCGCATCTGAGCTTTCTGGCTATCTGCTGCGCGATCCCGGCGCCAGTCTGGCCGCTGCCATCATGGCCAATCATGGCGCCATCGCCAATCGCGATTTTGCTTTCCCCTATGGACCCCTCACCTTGGCCTTGCAGCAAATTGCCCAGTGGCTATGGAAATTCGGCCCGGGGGCGATGACGGCTTTGCAGTATTCTGCGGCTCTGGTCTTTGCCTGGGCAGCGTGGAAAATGATTCATCGCTGGGATTTGGAATTTCCCAACCTGATCATTCTCGCCACTTTGGTTTACATGGTGACCATCATGTCCTGGCCGCCCATCTATGAATTGGAACCCGCAGTGATCATCTGGGTGCTTCTGGCCCAGGCCCGCGCCAGGCCCGCCTGGGCGTGCATGCTTTGCGCTGTAGGCGTTCTCATCAAGCCGAGCATGTCGTATGTCCTGGGGGCAATCATTCTGGTGGAATGGATTGCGCGCGAAAAGCCTTGGAAAATGCGCAGGGATCTGTTTTTTATCCTGCTGTTACCGCTCCTGCTGTCGGCGGGTCTTGTTCTGCATTTTGGCTGGCCGGGATTTTGGTCCATGGTCAGCCCCTGGGTCGGCGCGCGAAATTATTACGCTCTTCATTATTCATTTTTTTCCACCACCTATAACCCCTGGCTGATTCCAGGCATGAGAGTGGGATATTTTCTGGGAACGCCGGTCCTGGCCTGGACGTTTAGTCTGCTTTTATTGCTGGTGGTTGTAGCCACAACGTTGTGGCGGGAAAAAACTGTCTCCCCTCGCCTGTCCGTAGCCATTACATGCTGCATCGCGTCGCTGGTCTTTATCGCGTTTTTTTACGGTCCCCCGCCTTCGTATATTTATTACCTCTCTTTGCCCGCGATCGGGATTGCACTGGTGCCTCTGCCAGGGCGCGGAAAATCCCTGGTAGCGCTGGCGGCCATTTTGCTGGTTATCGGGAATTTCAGCGCCACGCGTAATGATTGGAATATGTGGCGTCAGGAACGAGTGTCCACGGCAACGGCAGATTTATGGGCGCAACCCGCAATAGCTGCGGAATGGACTACACTATGGGCTCTTCGTGCCAGGAGCCGTCTCAGCTTTATCGGGACGGGATCTCCGAGGGTGATTTTCCCTCAATTCGGCCTTCCCTGGCACGCCTACCTGGTTCCTGGAGAAGCCACGCTGCGGGAACGAGAAATCTTGAGTGACCGTCTGCAATCCAGTCGCTGTGTGGCCATCGCACCCGACTTTCGTCTCAACCATCCTCCCGCCGCACTCGCCGCAATCCGGGCGCACGCTCCGCTCATTCAGGCCCGGCTCTACGATCTCTATTGCCATTTGAAGTAGCACCTGGGCGTCAATTCAAGATCGACAAAGGACGGCGGCCGGTCATTATCGTTTTGCTCGATGCCCGGAACCGGCACGAGCGCGCAACCACGGTTCTCGTGATTCCGCTTTCGAACTTCATCCATAAATTCGGCCCCGCGCACATGCTGTTGCGGGCAGGAGAAACCGGGCTGCGGATGGATTGTGCGGCCCAGGCGGTTAACATTGCCGTCGTGGTGCGGGTCCATGTGCGGGAACCAGAGCCCGGACAGCGCGCTCTTTCTCACAAAAATCCGCCAGTTGGCTTCCCTGGTGAATACCGCTATGGCCTGCCTGGAATCCGCGGAAAAGGGAAAGAAATAGTCGGGCGCCTCGTGGCAGCCCACGAGTAGCGGCGGTGCCGCTAAAATAGAAAGTTATCCTCCTGCGGATTCCCCTATGATTCAATTCCCCGTGCCGGAAGCGCTGACCTTTGATGACGTCCTTTTATTACCGGGCTATTCGCAAACCTTGCCGGCCGAGGTGACCACCGCCACGCGCCTGACCCGCCGCATCGAGCTGCAGATACCCGTGATCTCGGCCGCCATGGATACCGTCACCGAGGCGCGCCTGGCCATCGCGCTTGCCCAGCAGGGCGGGCTGGGGGTAATTCACCGCAATCTCTCGATCGAGCGCCAGGCCGAGGAAGTGGACCGGGTGAAACGCTCGGAAAGCGGCATGATTGTGGATCCGGTCACGGTCGAGCCCGAGCAGAAGATCCAGGATGCGCTCGAGGTGATGAAAAAGTACAAGATCA
>JAKATS010000362.1 GCA_021818645.1 Acidobacteriota bacterium
TAATGAAAGTCGCCGATCAGCGGCGCGCGCACCTTGCGCCGCTCCAGTTCTGCCGCGATCTCGGGCAGAGCGCGGGCGGCGGCATCGGTATTGACGGTGATGCGCACCAGTTCCGAGCCGGCCTGATGCAGCTCAATCACCTGGGCCGCTGTGGCTCGGGCATCGGCGGTGTCGGTATTGGTCATGGACTGCACCGCGATGGGCATGTTGCCACCCACCCAGACTTCGCCGATTCGCACTTTGACCGATTTTCTGCGCTGGATGGACATGGCTGAGTGCCGCCGTGCCTGCATTGAATGGGCCGGCTGCTTCCTTCAGTTTATCGTTTACCGGCGGATTTTTCCGTGCTTTGCTTAATGGTAATGATGGCTGGCTACGGTTCGGGCAATATCGTTATAGACCACGAACGTCATCAGCAGAATTAAAAAGGCGAAGCCCGCCTGATAGACCCGTTCCTTGAGCTTGAGGCTCAGGTCGTGCCGCATCAAGCTCTCTATGATGAGGAATAAAATCAGGCCTCCGTCCAGGACCGGAATCGGCAGCAGGTTTAACAACCCGAGGTTGAGGCTGATCATCGCGGTCAGCTCAAGTAAGGGATACCAGGTGGGCTGGCGCGCCGCCTGGCCGGCGACCGCGGCGATGCCGATCGGACTCGAAAGCACTGTCGGCGAAGCCTGGCCTGAAACCAGCTTTTTTAATAGAACCAGAATCAGCGTGGCGTTGCGGCGATTGTCGGCCAGCGATGCGCTCACGGCCTGGAGAAATGGCAGGCGATCGAAAGTGACTCCATCGCTCAGGGACACGCCGATCATCCAACGAGTCGGCTGGCCGTCCAGACTCATGCGCCGGGGCGTGATCTCGATTTGCTGCTGCTGGCCGTCACGCACAATCGTCAGCCTGACGGGATGCCCGTGCGAGTCTTGCACTTGCTGGATCATGCTTTGGCGCATGTAAAGATGCTGGCCGTTAAGGGCCACAATCGAATCGCCGATATGCAGCCCGGCGGCGGCGGCAGGCGATCCTGGCGTGACCTGCGCGATCAGGATCGGCTGCCGTGGCGTTAATCCCAGGCGCAGTTCATTCGCCGCGCCCACGGCGCGCGGAATAATTTGCAGATGAACCAGCTTGCCCTGCCGCTGTACCGTGAGCGGCAGCGGGCGATTGACCGCAATGGCGGCCTGATTTAAAAATTGATCCCAGGTGGGATGGGTTTTGCGTCCCGCCGCTAGAATACGGTCGCCAGGCTCCAGTCCCGCCTGGGCCGCCGGTGAATGGGCTCGTACCGCAGCCACCACTGCCGCCTGGTCGAGAAAGGTATGCTGCGGAAAAGCATGCATGTACATGGGAATCAGCAGCCCCACCGCCAGCACGCCATTCATGACCGGCCCGGCCAGGACGATGATAAAGCGCTGCCAGCGCGGCTTCGACATGAATTCGCGCGGATCGCCGGTAGGACCGTCCATCGGATTTTCGCCCGACATCTTTACATAGCCGCCCAGCGGCAGCAGGCTGATCCGGTAATCCGTCTCGCCCCGCTTCCAGCCCGCCAGCCGCCGCCCGAATCCGAGCGAAAAGGTTTCTACCCGCACGCCCAACAGCTTGGCCGCGAAAAAATGCCCGGACTCGTGCACCAGCACGATCACGCCCAGAACAATGGCGACGGCCGCAATATCGGTGAGAATTGTCGTCATGAATCGGTTCTCTTAAAGATTTTCCCTGCGCTCTGCGGCGGCAGCTCCGCTTACCCTGGATCCATGATTCTGAACGATCCAATCCCGGGCGGCTTGCCGCGCCTCGGCATCGGCGGCCAGCACATCTTCCAGTTGCTTGAGCGGCCGGGCTGGAATCTGGCTCAGCACGGCCTCAATGCAGTCTGCAATGGCGGGAAAGCCCAGCCGTCCTTTCATGAACTCGGCCGCCGCAACCTCATCCGCCGCATTCAGAATGGCGCCCGCCGTGCCGCCGGTCCGGCCGGCCTGGCGCGCCAGACGCAGGCAGGGATAGCGGTTCTCATCTGCGGTAAAAAACTCCAGCCTGCCTTGTGCCGCCAAATCCAGTTGCGCGGGAGCATGCGGCATCCTTTCCGGATAGGTCAGCGCGTATTGAATGGGCATGGCCATGTCGGCGGGGCTGAGCTGGGCTAAGACCGATCCATCATGAAACTCCACCAGCGAATGCGCCAGCGATTGCGGATGGATAAGCACCTCGACCTGGGCTTCTTCCAGACCGAACAGATGGCAGGCTTCCAGAATTTCGAAGCCCTTATTCATTAGCGTAGCCGAATCCAGAGTCACTCGCTGGCCCATTTGCCAGGTGGGATGGCGCAGCGCCTGTTCGGGCTTGACCTTCGCCAGTTTTTCCAGCGGCCAATCCCGAAAGGGACCGCCGGATGCGGTCAGAATCAGCCGCCGCAGTTCGCTCCGCCGCCCCGCTCGCAGGCACTGGTGTATCGCGCTATGTTCGCTGTCAATCGGCAGCAGCGGCATCTTTCGTTTGGCTGCCGCCGCCGCCAATAGCGGCCCGCCCGCGACCAGCAGCTCTTTATTGGCCAGAGCCAGCAGCTTGCCGGCCTGCAGCGCGGCCAGCGCCGCTTCCAGGCAGGCGACGCCCACCACTGCCGCCACAATCAGATTGGCCGGTGATTCCGCCGCCACCGCTCGCAGTCCGCCGGGGCCGTGCAGCACTTCCGGCCGCCGGGGCAAATTGCTCAAGCACTGTTTTAATTTCTTTGCCAGCTCCGCATCCGCCACCGAGACCAATCGGGGTTGAAACCGGCGCGCCTGCGCTTCCAGCAGTTCCAGATTGCGCCCCGCCGCCAGCGCTACGACTTCAAACCGTCCGGGCAGCGCCTCGATCACCCGTAGCGTGCTCTGCCCGATCGAACCGGTCGAGCCAAGGATCGCGATCCGGCGTGGAAAATCGAGTTGCACCGGATATTCAACCGGCAATAGTGTATGGGGACTGGGCAAGTTGGTTCCTGACTACATGCGCAGCATCAAAAAATACCACAAGGCTGGAATCGCAAAGAGCATGGCGTCAATCCGGTCGAGAATGCCGCCATGGCCGGGCAGCACTGCGCCCGAATCCTTGACTCCCGCCGCCCGTTTGAACGCCGATTCGATCAGATCGCCGGCCTGCGCGGCCACATTCATGCCAATCGCCAGACCCACCGCCGGCCCCAGCGGCTCGGGCGTCACGAAGGCGAACACCATCAGGTGCAGGCGCAGCAGCGCCTGCGTGATTGCGGGCGAAAAATGCGCCACCACCCCGCCCGCCGCGGCCGCGGCCAGCAGCGAAAACGCGCTTCCCTCCCAGCTTTTGCCCGGACTGAGCCGGGGCGCCAGCTTATGCCGCCCCCAGGCGCGCCCGGCATAATAGGCCGCGATATCCCCCGCCCACACCACCAGCAATAAAAAGAATACCCACCACATGCCCAGCGGCCATAACCGCACCCGGCCTAATAGCGCCAGCAGCAAAGCCGGATAAATCAGCCCCAGCAGCGTGCATCCCGCGTCCAGCGGCCATTGCGCCAGCCGATCGCCCGCGCCCAGGCTGGTGAGCAGAATGATCAGAAAACAGCTCACCAGAACCACAAAGGGATCGAAGAACAGGCTGAAATTGCCCCCTCCTGCCCATGGGCCAAAATTCGACCAGGGCAGGGCAAATACCGTGATCAGCGCCAGGCCGAGGATTTGTCCGACTCTGCGCCAGGGCTTGACCTGCCCGCTGTGCTCGGCTAAATCGTAAAATTCCTTCTGCCCCAGCGCGCCGAGAATCAGCAGCCCTGCGGCAAAAAGCGGTGCGGACGCGCGCAGCGCCAGCAGCACCATCACAATTCCGAATATGCCTCCCGTCAATACTCGCTTCATAATGCGGAATCTGGCGCCGCCAGCCCTCCAAATCGGCGATGTCGGTTTTGGTAATCGCAGAGCGCGCGCAATAGTTCGCGGGCTTGAAAATCGGGCCACAGCACCGGCGTGACCCACAGTTCGGCATAGGCCGCCTGCCAGAGCAGAAAATTGCTCAGCCGCATCTCCCCGCTGGTGCGGATGACCAGATCCGGATCCGGCAGTCCGGCGGTATAGAGATGCCGCTCAATGTCTTGTTCGGTAATGCGCACCGGCTGGCCCGGGTGCCCGTTTTCTTCCGCCAGCGCCTGCATCGCATCTGCCAGCTCGGCCCGGCTGCCGTAGTTGAGCGCCAGATTGAGCAGCATGCGGTCATATCCGGCCGTGGCTTCGCCCACCTCTTGCAGCAAGCGCTGCACGCTGGCCGGCAGTTCCCGCACTCGGCCGATCACGCCCAGGCGAATGCGGTTTTTGCGCAATGTGGGCAGTTCGCGGCGTAGAAATTCCCGCAGCAGCCGCATCAAAAAATCCACCTCGGCGCGCGGCCGTTTCCAGTTTTCTACCGAAAAAGCGTACAGCGTCAGCACTGGTATCCCCAGCCGCGCGCAGGTTTCCGCCGTGCACCGCACCGCCCCCACCCCGGCCTTATGTCCGGCTACCCGCGGCAAATGGCGCTGGCGCGCCCAGCGTCCGTTGCCGTCCATGATGACGGCCAGATGGCGTGGCAGTCGCGCCCGGTCCAGTCGCGCTTCCAGTGCGGCTTCGCTTTCCTCCAGCGCCGGGACTGCGGTGGTCTGTGACATGGAATTCTAAAAATAACACGGCGGTCGAGCCGATTCGTGCGCCTTAGGTTTGCAATACTCCCGTGCGTAGTGAGGGTATTTCAGGGTTATGCGCCGCGGCATCCAGTGCCAGGCCGATGGCGGCCCGGGTCTGCAGCGGATCAATAATCGCATCCAGCCAGAGCCGGGCCGCGCCATATTCGGCCTCGGCCTGTTCCTCATAGCTGGCTTGAATTTGCTTCCGCAGCGTGGCTTGTTCCTCGGGATTGGGTTTTTTGCCTTCTTTCTCCAGCACCCGCAGCCGGACTTCTAAAAGTGTCTGGGCGGCCTGCTCGGCGCCCATGACCGCATAACGCGCCATGGGCCAGGCCAGCAGTAAACGGGGATCATAGGCGCGGCCGCACATGGCATAATGTCCGGCGCCAAAGCTGCCGCCCAGGATCAGGCTGATCTTGGGCACCGTGGCGTTGGCCACGGCATTCACCATCTTGGCCCCCGCGCGGATGATGCCCTCGGTTTCCGCCTCGCGCCCCACCATGAACCCGCTCACATCATGCAGAAAGATCAGCGGTGCGTGCGCCTGATTGCAGGCCAGGATGAAGCGCGCCGCCTTGTCCGCGCTCTCGGGGTAGATCACGCCGCCAAACTCC
>JAKATS010000098.1 GCA_021818645.1 Acidobacteriota bacterium
GATCTTCGATGACCAGGAAATCACGGATGTTTTCGCATAGGTAGGCCAGACCGCGCGGCAATAAAACTCCCTGCGCCACGAAGGGCTGCATCAGGGCATGGATCTCGCCGGCATCGCAGAGTCGCGCTTTGCGGATCTTGTCGCCGGAGCGTGGATTGGAAGTTTTCATAACGCCGCCTCCCTGGCCGGCGCCGCGAAGGCGAGGGCGGGCAGGATGCGAGTATGGGGATAATCGCCGGCCGAAAGGTCGGCCGCCAGCGCCGCCGCGCCCAGAATTTGCACTTCCTTCACGCCGCCCTCCAGAGCCTGGCGGCAGGCGTCAAGTTTGGGCAGCATACCGCCGCGGATTACGCCGCTCGCCAGCAGAGATTCCAGTTCATCCAGCCGGATTTGAGGAATCAGCCGGCTCTGAGCGTCGAGCACGCCGGCGACATCGGTGACCAGCAGCAAACGCGCGGCCTTGAGTTGCAGGGCAATAGCGGCGGCGAAGGAGTCGGCATTGACGTTAAGCGCGGGCGCGGTTACGGGCGAACCGGCCGCCACGGCCGCCAGGCTGGCTAACACCGGCACCAGGCCCTGGTCGAGCAAGCTGCGCAAGAGCGCGGGAGAGCCGTCCACGGCCTCGCCCACCAAGCCCAGCGCGGGATCGAGCGGCTGGGCAAATAGGCAATCGCCATCCAGGCCAGTCAAGCCGACTGCGCGGGCACGTAAGCCGGCCGCCCGCCACTCGCGATTCAGCGCCGCCACTAGTTTTTTGTTCACTCCGCCGGCCAGGGCCAGCAGCGCAGCCTCGAGAGTGGCCAGATCGGTGACCCGCAAACCGTTATGAAACCGGCTGGGGATGTGCAATTTTTCCAGCAAGGCGGAAAGCGTTTTCCCGCCGCCGTGCACAATCGCGAGCCGCCCGGCGCCGGCCCAGCCGGCCAGCGCCAGCGCGCAGGCGGGTGCGGGTTCCGGCTCGAGAATGCTGCCCCCGATTTTGATGACGGTCGTCATAGCAGGCCCGCCGCGGGCGAGAATCCGAACATGAGATTGCCGTTTTCGAGCGCCTGTCCGGCCGCGCCCTTGACCAGATTGTCGAGTGCGGTGACGGCGATCAACTGCCGGCCATCAGGAGAGATTTTCCAGCCCACATCGCAAAAATTCGTATGCGCCACGCTATGCAAGTCGGGCAGCCGCGGGGCGGTGATGCGGGTAAACCACGCTTCGGCATAGGCCATACGATAGGCCGCGGCGACCTGCTCGGCGGTAACGCCTGCCGCCAGCGGGACATACGTCGTTGCCAGAATGCCGCGGCTGGTGGGCAGCAGATGCGGGGTAAACGTCAGCCGCTCCAGCGGCAAGCCGGAATGCTGTGCGATTTCCGGCGTGTGCCGGTGCTGAAACAGCCCGTAGGCAGAGCAGTTCCCTTCAAGTTCGACAAAATGCAGATCGTCGCGCAGCCCGCGCCCGGCACCGCTGGCGCCCGATTTGGCATCACAGATCACCGCTTCCGGGCCCAAACACCCCGACTGCGCCAACGGCCAGAGGGCAGTATTGGCGGCCGTGGCATAGCAGCCGGGATTGGAAACCAGACGCGCCCCGGCCAGCCGGGCGCGATTTTTTTCCGGCCAGCCATAGACCGCCTCGGCCAGGAGTTGTGGTGCAGAATGAGGCATACCATACCAGCGTTCAAAGAGCGCGGCTTCGGAGAAACGAAAGGCGCCGCTGAGATCAACGATCCGGGGCGGCTGGGGCGCAGCCAGCAGCGCGGGCACCCATTCCAGCGCCGGTTCGTGCGGCACGCAGAGAAAGACCACATCCGGGCGCGCGGCCAGCATGGCCGCCGGCGTGCCCGGCACGATTTCCAGCCCGGCGGGCAGAGACCCGGAGGAAGCGCCGGTTGCAGCCGCCAGACTCGGCAGCACCTGATCGAGGCGGCGCGCGCCTTCGCCCCCGCGGCCCGAGCTCTGAGCGGCCACCAGTTGGGCCTGAGGGTGCCGGACCAGCCGCCGGGCCAGTTCCTGGCCGGCATAGCCGGTGATGCCCAGCACGCCTACCCGCCATGATGAATAATTATTCACAACTCATAATAATTATTCATATCCGGCCGGGACCTGTCAAGCCTGCGGCGGCGATAAACTAAATGCGGACGAGGCAGGAGATCCGGATGGCAATGACGCTATACAACTTTGGCTGCCGGGCCAATCAAGCCGATGGCGAGGCGCTGAGGCAGCGGCTGGAAGCCGAGAATCCGGCTGCGCCCGGGCGGGTGGCCATTGTCAATACCTGCGCCGTAACCGCCGAAGCCGAGGCCGAAGCGCGCCGGCAGATTCGCCAACTGGGGCGCGCGGGTGCGCGGGTGCTGGTTACCGGCTGTTATGCCCAGCGTGCGCCTGAGCAACTCCGGCAGCTCCCGGGGGTCGAATGGGTGATCGGCAATACGGAAAAAACAGAGATTCCACAAATCCTGCGCCGGGCAGGAATAATTTCAATCACGCCGTCAAATCCCGCGAGTGCTCACCGTGTCAGTCCGGGATGGCTGCTGCCCATCCACACCGGGGCGCAGACGCGGCCGGTGCTCAAAGTGCAGGAAGGCTGCGGACAAGGCTGCACGTTTTGCATCATTCCCTCCACCCGCGGGCGCAGCCGTTCACTGCCGCTTGAAGAAATTGTGAGTCATGTCGAGCGGCTGGCAGAACAGGGAGCGCGCGAAGTGGTGCTCTCAGGCATCCATCTCGGCCACTGGGGCCGCGATCTGGAACCGCGCATGACACCGGCCGGTTTGGTGGAAGCCATTCTCAGGCACACCCGCATCGAGCAACTGCGGCTGAGCTCGATCGAGCCCATGGACTGGAATCGCCAGTTGATGGAATTACTAACCCATCCCCGCGTCGCACCTCACGCCCATGTACCCCTGCAATCGGGCAGCCTGAGCGTGCTGCGCCGCATGCGCCGCCGATACCGACCCCGGGATTACGTTCAAAAAATCGAGGCGATTCATGCCGCCGCGCCGGAGGCTGCGATCGGCGCGGATGTGATGGCCGGTTTTCCCGGCGAGAGCGCGGCCGAATTCGAGGAAACCTGCAGCTTGATTGAACAGCTTCCATTGAGCTACCTGCATGTGTTTCCTTTTTCCGCGCGGCCGGGAACAGAAGCTGAAGCCGCATTGCAAACGGGGCAATGGCAAACGGTGCCGGATGCAGAAAAACAGGAGCGCGCCGAACGGCTGCGCGCCCTGGGACAGCAAAAACAGACGGCCTTCGCCGCCCGGTTTCTGGGCTGGTCCTTGCGCTGCATCACCCTGAAGAGCGGCGCCTCGGGAATCACCCAGGCGCTCAGCGGCAATTATCTGAAGATCGAAGTAGCGGGCGATTATGCCGCCAACCAGTGGCTGATGGTAACCATGCGAACTGCAGTGGAAGGAAAGCTGGCAGGAACGGCTGGGAAATTCAGTGCCGGGCAGCCGCCGGGTTTCGCGCCGCCGTCTTTGATGCGACCAGCAGTTTGCGCGCAGTAATACGGGCGCGGCGGCCGGGCGGATAGAGCAGGCGAATTCTCACCCGCGCCAGACCGCGCGCCAGCATATGCAGCATGCGCGCCGCCGCGCGAGAAAGGTCGAGAATACGGCCGCGCACAAACGGACCACGGTCATTGATCAGAACCTTTACCTGCCGGCCATTCCGCAGGTTGGTGACCTTTACCACGCTGCCCAACTGAAAGTGCCGGCTCGCGGCGGTCAATAAATGAGGATTAAACCTCGTGCCCGAGCTGGTTACAAAACCGGAAAAGGCCGAGCCGTACCAGGATGCGATGCCGATCTGGATTTCCGGCCGGGCTGCCGTTTTTTGTGCCCCAACGGAAGAGCTCAAGGCCAGCAGGAAGCCGCAGGCCAATCCGGCGATCGTACGCGGCGGGCAAAACCGGGCACGTTTATCGGGTATACCCACAGTGAGTCAGATGATGAAGCCCAGGCTGAGGTTGTGAATCAGCATATGGAGAGAGACACAAAGTATCAATCCGGTTCGCGAGAGAAAACCTCCGCAGCACAGCCGCTTTCAGGAATACAGGCTACGAACGAGTCAGGAGTTTTCTGGATAACGATTTTTCTCTACTCACCCGAGTGATTGCTGTGAGCTCGCGCACGCTGCTCGGCCAATTCACGTAACCGCTCGGCATAACGGGCTTCCCGGCCGGCCGCAGTGGGCCGAAAGTAGTGCCGGTCGCGCAGATTATCAGGCAGACATTGCATGTCGGCAACCTGGCCGGGCAGATCATGGGCGTACTGATAGCCATGACCATAGCCCAGATTCTTCATCATTGGCGTGGGCGCATTGCGAATGTGCAGGGGCACGGGCAGGTTGGGCTGGGTTTCGACATCACTCTGCACTTCTCCATAGGCTACGTAAACCGCATTGGATTTAGGCGCCAAGGCCAGATAGACGCAGGCCTGCGCCAGCGCCAGTTCACCCTCCGGCCGGCCCAGAAAATCGAAGGCATCGCGGGCAGCGATAGCCTGAACCAGGGCATTGGGATCGGCGAGGCCTATGTCTTCGGAAGCGAAACGCACCATGCGGCGGGCGATATAGAGCGGGTCTTCGCCCGAGGCCAGCATACGCCCCAGCCAGTACAGGCCGGCATCGGGATCGCTGTTACGCAGCGATTTATGCAGAGCCGAGATCAGATTGAAATGTTCTTCTCCAGCGCGATCGTACAGCAGCACGCGCCGCTGCAAGGTAAGGCGCAATAACTCGGGTGTGATGCGAATCCGACCGGCGGCGTCGGGAGCCGCGCCCAGCGCGGCGCTCTCAAGCAGATTGCAGGCCACGCGGGCGTCGCCATTGGCCAGATTGGCGATCTGGCCCAGCAGCAGCGCCTCCGCCGTTTCGGGATCCTGATCCTGATCGCCCCATACAAGAACCGCTCCCGCGGGCAGCGCCCGCGCCAGACCGCGTTCGGGATCGCGCACGGCGCGGCGCAGCAACTCGATTAATTCCGCTTCCTGCAGAGGATCCAGAACATAAACCCGGGCGCGCGAAAGCAGGGCGGAATTGAGCTCGAAACTCGGGTTTTCGGTGGTGGCGCCGATCAGGCGAATGGCCCCGCGCTCGACATAGGGCAGAAAGGCATCCTGCTGAGCTTTGTTGAAGCGGTGAATTTCGTCCACGAACAGCAGCGTGCGCTGGCCGCGCTGCGCCGCGGTTTCCGCCGCGCTCATCACCTCGCGAATTTCCTTAATGCCGCTTTGCACCGCGCTGAAGGGCACAAAGCGCGCGCGCATGCGCGGCGAGCAGGC
>JAKATS010000159.1 GCA_021818645.1 Acidobacteriota bacterium
CCATCCGGAAGTGCCAAAATGTATCGCATCAGCCATGCTCTAAACATAGTAAATGAAGCGGAACGGACAAAAGCGGATATGCCCGCCGGTTTCCGGAAGTTTTACCCTCTCCCAGTTCTTTCACATGGCGCCGGTTTTCTGCATTCCACCTGCTGCGGCGCCGGATTCCGTTATGCTGAAGAGTGCCCGCTTTAGCTCATGTATTTCAGGTCGTCGAGCATCTGTTTTCCCGCTGGGGCGTCTGGGGACTGTTTCTCATGGCCTTCATAGATTCCTGCAGCCTCCCCATGCTGCCGGAAGTGCTGATGATTGCGCTGGTGCTGCATCATCCCTTCCGGCTGCCCTGGTATGCCCTCGTCGCCACGGCGGGTTCCACCGCGGGTAGTGTCCTGTTGTTCGCGCTGGTCCGGCATTGGGGCGGGCCTTGGACCGAACACCATTTGCCGGGGGAAAAATTCCAGCGCATGCATCGCTGGTTTGAGCGTCATGAAGTACTGGCGGTGGCGCTGCCGGCGGTGTTGCCGCCGCCCTTGCCTTTTAAGATCTTTATTGTCGGCGCCGGGGTCTTTGAAATGTCCTATCCGCATTTCTCCGCCTCCATGGCCGCCGGCCGCGGCCTCCGTTACTTTCTTGAAGCCTGGCTGGCGCTGCGCTTTGGCGCCCAGGTGCTGGCCGTGCTGCGGCATCATCCGGTTTCCGTCTTGCTCGTCTCCTGCGCCCTGCTGGGTCTCGGCTATGGGCTGGGCCGGCGTAAAATTGCCTCGAGTTAGCCTATGCTGCGGGCCGTCGAACATATCCGCCCCATGAAGGGAGGCGCGCAGTCGCATCTGCTGCGCGCCGACGACGGCCATTACTATGTGGTCAAATTTCAAAATAATCCCCAGCACCGGCGCGTGCTCGCCAACGAATATATCGCCGCGCGACTGGCGCAATGGCTTGAACTGCCCGTTCCGCCCTGCGACCTGATCGAAGTGCCGGCCTCTCTCATCGCCGGCTCGCCGGAACTGGTGTTGCGGGTGGCGGGTGAAACCCTGCGCTGTTCCGCCGGCCTGCAATTTGCCTCCCGCCTGCCCTGCACGAACCCGCACATCCCGATCTTCGATTACCTGCCCGACGCGGGTCTCGAACTGGTGGCCAACCTGCGCGACTTTGCCGGTATGCTCTGCTTCGATAAGTGGACCTGCAATTGCAACGGCCGCCAGGTGATTTTTTGCCGCCGTCATCCCCGGAGCCCCATGCGGGTCTTCATGATTGACCAGGGCTTTTGCTTTAATGCCGGCGACTGGAATTTCCCCGACAGTCCCTTGCGCGGCGTGTACAGCCGCAATCGGGTGTATCAGTCAGTACAGGGCTGGGAATCATTTGCGCCCTGGCTGGCCCGCATCGAACAATGCCCGGAAGAGGTGGTTTACAGTTGCGGCGAGCACATCCCTCCGGAATGGTACGGCTCATGGGATGATCTGGAGCGGCTCTTGCGGCAGTTGGTGCAGCGCCGTGAACGCTTGCGCGATCTGTTGTCAGCAGTGCGCGCCTCGGTGCGCAATCCATTTCCTCAGTGGCGCGTTGATGTTCCCGCCACGATCAGCCACGCCGCCGGGGCAGGAGATTAATCATGGCCGACCCTCAGCTTTTCGCCTGCCGCTATTTCCTGATCCGGGTTGCGCCCGACCCGGTGCGGCATGAGTTCATCAATATCGGGGTCGGCCTGTTCCAGCCGGATGGCGGCTTCGCCGATCTAAAACTCATCTCCGATGATCGCCGTCTGCGCTGTTTGTTTCCTGACTTTCGGCTTGACTCCGATCTCCCCGGGTTGGAAAACCAGCTCCGCGAATCGATCCGGCTGAATCCCGCCGCTTGGCTGGAAATGGCCGAAGATAAGTTTTCCCATGGCTTGACCCTCAGCCGGGAGAAAACCGTTCTCACCGCCGATCCCGCCGCCGAACTGGCCACGCTTTTCCGCCAATATGCCGAACCCCCGGTTGCCTCATCCGGCGACGAGCGGGCCCGGTCCCCGCGCCGTCAGATTCTCAACTCC
The DNA here is from genome assembly GCA_021818645.1 of Acidobacteriota bacterium. Lineage (GTDB taxonomy): Bacteria > Acidobacteriota > Terriglobia > Terriglobales > SCQP01 > JAKAZV01. The sequence continues at coordinate 2,036 of JAKATS010000159.1, forward strand.
ATGCGCGCGGCCTTCGAACAAAGCGGCATCCTGTCCCATCTTTCAACCCAGGTCCGCGCCCGGCAACTCGCGGGTGGACGCGATAATTTCCGCTTCGACTACTATTACAAGCCCAATGGCGTGCATTATCTGCTGCAGGCGGTCAGCGCCGAAAGCCCCGATCAGGAAGTCAAAACCCTTTGTTTTACCGTCGAGCGGCTGCGGCGCCTGCTCTCCAATCGCCAGGAACAGCTCCATATGGATGCCGTGCATGATGCGCCTGCGCATGCGTCGCTTGGCATGAATCAGGCATCGGTGGCAGACCGCCCCGGCTTCGATTCCGCTGTGGATGGTCTCGAATCCTCCTGGACCGAACATGCGGAATTACTGCAAAGTTCCGATATCCAGCTCGTGCCCTTGTCTGCTTTGCCGCAGCTCACCAGCCGGATCCGCGGCGAACTGCATCTCAGCTAAGCCGCTCTTCGCCGTTAAGCCTTCAACCCTCCCGCGCACGTTGCACAAACCGCTTGCGCCAGTTCCAGGAAAACACCTCCACCTGTGCCAGTTCCCGGATCGCGTCCCGTTCTTCGGGATCGTGCCAGCCCTGATACATGATCGCGCTCACCCGGGCAATGGTCCATTGTGGGAAAGGCCGCGCTTGCAACACCAGTTCCTGATCCATTTCGGCCCAGCCGGCGTTCAGTACCCTAAAAAACCAGCCGCTGCGCAGAGTGGAGCGAATCTTATGATCAAGGCCATGAACCTGTAAAAAGCGCGCCAGCTTGGTGCATGGCTCCCGCGGATATGAAACCTCCAACCGCAATGTACCGCATGCATATTGATCCCCGATCGCTACGCTCGCTTCGTCCATGGCTTCAACCGTAAAGTTTTCACCGAATGCGCCCCATGCCAATGGAGCATGCCCGCCTTGCCCGTCCAACTCCGCCTGCCAGACCGGGTAATGGGCCGCCGCATAGGCCAATACCGCTCGGTCCGGTCCGCCATGATTTTTGGTATCCGCTTGCCGATCGCCCTCGAGCCCACCCGGACTGACCCATACCCGGCCGTGTACTGAAGTCTTGCCGCAAGCCGTGTACAATTGCCCTTCCGGGCGCGGCAGCCGCACGGGTTGTGCGGTCTGTATGCTGAGGATCCGGGCAGACGGCATCTTTGGAAATTGATCATCACGGCGCAACGGCCGAGTCGGTTCCGGGGACCCCGTCTCACGCAGTGAGGTGGTGCGGATAGCAACAGCCCTTTCTTTGGATAACGGGGTTGGATATCTAAATCCGGCTTTATGAGACAGGTTAGACAGGTTCTGGAACGGCGAAGCAAGAAAAGTGGCTCCACCACGAGCAACGTTTGGATAAACGGAATCGTGGATGAATATTGAATCGCAGGCTTTGTTATGCGCCATTTACCCTTTTCCTCATCTTTCCGACCGCGAATCGTCCTCGGCTGGATCGCGGCTTTTGTCTTTTTAACCATGGTACTGGCCGGATCGCGTTATTTCACGAACCGGGGGCGATCTGGCAAAGTTTTATCCCTGTCCACCGGTAAAAAAATGGCGCTGCCCTATCCGGGCCCGGTGCGGCGTCTCAATAGTTTTCCCACCGTTGCCGCGCTTAGCCCCAACCATCACTATCTGGCCATTTTGAATAATGGATATGGTGCCGATGTCTCGCATAACGATCAATCCATCGCCATATTGACTCTGGCAACCGGTCAGGTGCGGGACTTCCCCGATTCCCGCCTTCACCTGCATGCCCATCAGACCTACTATATGGGCCTGGCCTGGGGTTCGCATGGCCGCCAGCTTTATGCCTCGATCGGCGCCTATCGCGACCCTCAGGGCCGCCGGCCGGGCGATTTGGGCAACGGCATAGCCGTCTATCGTTTTCACGCCGGTCTTTTGCGCCCAGCCCGTTTTCTTCCTCTTCCCTTGCAGCCATTGCCGCCCGGCCATCGCAACACTCTGCATCATGTTCCCCGCGGCTATGTTAATCCCTTCCCCGCCGGCTTGGCTGTATTGCCCGCGCCCGGTGGCGACCGACTGCTGGTAGCCGGCAACTTTTCCGACAGCCTCATGCTGCTCGACTCCCGTAGCGGCCAACTCTTGCGCCGTTTCAACCTGGCCGATGCGTCGGTTATCCCCGCCGCTTTCCCTTACGGCGTAGCTGTCTCTCCGCAGGGCCATTTTGCCTACTGCAGCTTGTGGAATGCCTCCGCTCTGGCCCGGATTAATCTGCAAACCGGACACAAGCAACTCTGGCCGCTGTTGCGCCCGGCCTCGCCCCTGGCGCCGGGATCGCATCCCACCGCGCTTCTGCTCAGCCCGCATGGCCGCTGGCTTTATGTCACTCTCTCCAATCGCGATCGTGTGGCGATGATTAACCGCCGCACCGGGCAAGTCCGCGCCTGGCTCTCAACCCGCTTGCCGGCCCAGCAATACCGAGGAACTTATCCCGAAGGCCTGGCTCAAGGCCCGCGGGGCAATCATCTCTATGTTGCCGATGCTGCCCAGGATGGCGTTGCGGTTTTTCAACTGCGGTCCATCCGCATGCGCCCGGCGCGGTCCGCAACCACGCCGCTCATCGCGGCCCAGGGCTTTCTTCCGGCCCAATGGTATCCCACTGCTTTAGCTGTGCATCGCGGCCGGCTCTATGTCGTTTCCGGTAAAGGCATCGGCACTGGCCCCAATGCTCGGCTCCGGCATCCTCCCTATTTCACCTATATCCCCAAGCTGATCCGCGGTTCCGTGGCAGCGCTCAATCTGCGCTCCATGCTGGCGCGTCTGCCCTATTGGACCCACCAGGTCGCATGGGCCAATCGCATGAACCGGTCTCCGCGGACGGCTTTGTTTCCGGGCCGCCGCAATCCCATCCGCCATGTGGTGTACATCATCAAGGAAAACCGCACCTACGATCAGATCTTTGGCGACCTGCCCGGCAATGGCGACCGTGCGTTCTGCATGTACTGTCAGGCGATTACGCCCAACGAGCACGCCCTGGCCCGTCAATTCGGTATCCTGGACAACTTCTATGTCAGTGCCGAGGTGTCAGCCGACGGCCATGAATGGTCCGATGCGGCCATTACCAGCGACTACAACGAGAAAAATTGGGAACTCAACTACCGCGGTGGCGAACGCCCCTATGATTTTCAAGGTTCCGTCGCCGACGGCTATCCATTGCGCGAGCGCATCCCGAACCTGGATGAGCCCAGTACTCGCTATCTCTGGTCCGACGCCCCGCGCCATG
>JAKATS010000056.1 GCA_021818645.1 Acidobacteriota bacterium
CCAGGAACTGTTGCGTCAGCTCCGGCGCCGGCGCGACGCAGCCGCCGCCGCCGAGCAATTCGAGCAAGCCGCCATGCTGCGCGATCTGGCGCAGGTGGTCGAAGATCTCGAGCTGAAGCAAAAGCTGGCCAGCGCCGAAGGCGCCGATACCGACGTGATCGGCTTTTATCGCGAGCAGGACCGTGCGGCCCTGAATGTTTTTCACCTGCGCGGTGGCCGCGCCGTCGATCGGCGCGAATATTTCTGGGAAGAGCTGCCCGATCCGCCCGTCCCCGAAGATGTCCTTCCCCCTACTTCCGGCTCGGATCAGGCAGCCGAACCCTTTCGCCTCGATCCGCTGGTGACCGCGGCATTGGGCCAACTTTACGTCGGCCAGAACTACGTGCCGGCAGCGATTCTGCTGCCGGCCGATTTCGCGGGCCGCGAAGAGCTGCAAACCCTCTTGCGCGAGCAGTCCAGCCATGCCGTGGAACTGCTTCTGCCTCGCCGCGGCCCCAAGCGCGGCCTGATTGACTGGGCCGCCCAGAACGCCCGCCATTCGTTCCAGCATCGTTTCCGTCTCGCCGCCCCGGCGGCGCGTCTGGTCCAGCAGGGCCTGCGTGACGCGCTGGCTCTGCCCGGCTTGCCGGAACGCATCGAGTGCTTCGACATTTCCCATTTTCAGGGCGCCGAGACAGTGGCCGCCATGGTGGTCTGGGAAAAAGGCAAGATGAAGAAATCCGACTACCGCAAATTCATCATCCGTGAGGTCGCGGGCATTGATGATTTCCGAGCCATGGAGGAGGTCGTCACCCGCCGCTATCGCCGTCGTCTGCGCGAGGGGGCGCAGCTTCCCGACCTGGTGTTGATTGATGGCGGCATCGGCCAGCTCCACGCCGCCCAGCGAGGGCTGGAACAGCTTGGACTTTCCATGCTGCCCATCGCCAGCCTGGCCAAACGCGAGGAAATTCTCTACCTTCCCGGCCGCGAAGATGCTCCCGTGATCCTCGATCGTCATTCTCCGGTACTGCATCTGATCCAGCAGGTGCGCGACGAGGCGCACCGGTTCGCCATCACCTTTCATCGCCAGCGCCGTGGTAAGGCGGCTTTTCACTGACACTCCGCATTTGAAATACAAACTCTCGTCCTTGCCGATCATCGCTTCTAACTGCGATTTGTCATACTGCGGCAGCGGGGTTAAAATAGGTTGAAGTGGATGTTTTTCCTTTCAGCCGTTCACCAATCTTGCAAAGGAGACGATGATCATGGCCAGTTCACGCGCACTATGGTTTTTAACAGGAGTCGGTTTGGGCGCCGCGATCGGGGTGCTATATGCTCCGCGTTCCGGGGATGAGACTCGCGAAATGCTGGGCAAAAAAGCGGAAGATAGCCGCAATGCGGTTACCCGCAAGTCCAGCGAACTGCGCCAGTCGGTCACCCAGATGGCGGATCGCGGCCGCCAGGTCGTCAACCGTCAGGTGGATCAGTTCCAGGCTGCGGTGGAAGCTGGCCGCCAGGCGTTTCGGGAAAGCTCTACCCCGGAGACCGGCAGCTAAGTTTGGGGAATTGCCCTCACGACGCATCGGCCGAGTGGCTGCGGAGTTATGCGAGATCGCAGGCGGGGAGGGGAACTATTCGCCGAACGGCGAATGGATCCCGGGTTTCCGGCCAAGTCCCGTTCTGTGCCAGTCCATTCATGCTGGGCCATGTTTCTGCTACCGAGGCCGAACGCTGGGACGGCGAAGCAAGAAAAATGGCCCCCACTTTCGGCTCCATGCTGGCATAAGGTGTCGGTAAAACTATGCAAAAATGTAGGCTCGGGTTCCCCGTCCTGCATAGCAGGATAGGGCGCATAGAAAATGCCCTTCCTTATTTCCACTGAAGCCGCCCGCTGGAGCGGCGAAGCAAAAAAGGTGGCGCCGCCACAAATTTGGAGTAATCTGAGGGAGTCAGCCGCGCCTGAGGCGTAACCTCAATGAACCACGACCTGTTGACGATCCTGACGGTCTTTGTAGTCATCACTGGATTGGCCGCTCTGGCTGCGGCGATCCTGCTGGCTGTCATGGCGCGCCGCTTTTTCCAGCTCAGCCAGCGAGCCGACGGCATTTTAAGCGTCCTCGAAACCAGGCTCCCGCCGCTCCTGACCGATGCCCAGGCGGCCATCAGCGAAACCCGCGCCCGGGTGCAGCAGATCGGCGAGCACATTGCGGTCTTCAGCCAGTTGGTTCGCAGGCAAGCCGAGCGCGCCGATGATCTGCTGGCCGATATCTCCGATCGCGTCAAGCTGCAGGTTATTCGGCTTGATGACATGGTCGGCGACGTCGTGTCCCGGGTTGAGCAGACCATAGATTCCCTGCAGAGTTTATTGCTCCGGCCCATCAAGGATTTCGGGGCTTTAGTCCACGGCTTCCGCACCGGACTGGATTTTTTTGTGCGCCGCCGTTCTTCTCCTCCCGCGCAAACCCGGCAGGATGAAGAAATGTTTATCTAAACGCCGCACTGGCCGAGCCGCTGCGGAGCTATGCGAGATCGCAGGCCCGGGGCCCCCGTCCTGCGAAGCGGGTTGGGGCTTTAGGAACGACCCTTCCTTTGACCACCGAGGTCGGACACTGGAACGGCAAAGCAAGAAAAGCGGCCCCGCCACCGTGGTGCGATAATCGCGGCGCGCCACCTCATTCAATCCATCCGCCGCCCAGCACCCGTTCATCCTGATATAACACCACCGCCTGCCCCGGTGTAATCGCCCGTTGCGCTTCATCAAACCGCACCCGCAGGCGTTGCTCCGGCAGCGCCTCAGCCCAGGCTGGCGCGGGCACATGGCGGTTCCGGATGCGCGCTTCCACGCGTACGGGCCCGCTGGGCGGCTGGCCCAAGATCCAGTTCACCTTGCCGGCCATCAGTTCCAGGCTTCGCAGTCCGGTTTCGTCGCCCACCACCACTTGCTTCTGCTCCGGACGCAGCTCAATCACATACAACGGCTCGCCTGTGGCCACGCCCAGGCCTTTTCTCTGCCCGACGGTAAATCCATGCACGCCCTGATGCCGGGCCAGTACCTGCCCCTCGCGGGTCACTACTTCGCCCGGCTCCGGCGCCGCGAGTTGAGCGGCTAGCGCGGGCCGTTCGCTCAGATAAGCTGCCACGAAATCCTGGTAGTTTTTGCCCGGCACAAAACAAATCTCATAACTTTCCGGCTTGTTTGCTACCGGCAGATGGAATCGTTCGGCCAGGGCGCGTACCTGCACCTTATGTAATTCGCCCAGCGGAAACAGGGCCCGGCCCAGCTGTTCCTGAGTCAGTCCCCATAGGAAAAATGTCTGATCCTTATCACGATCCACCGCCCGCAGCAGTTCATAAGTGCCCGTTTCCTGGTTCTGCCGCACGCGGGCATAGTGGCCGGTCGCGATCTTGCCGGCGCCGATCTGCCGGGCGGTGCGGGCCATTTCATCGAACTTCACGGCCGTGTTGCAATGGCTGCAGGGAATCGGGGTGCGGCCAGCCAGATATTCGGCCACGAATGGCATGACCACATCGCGCTCAAAGCGGTCTTCATAGTTGACCATGTAAAAGGGAATGCCCAGGCTCTCGGCTACCCGGCGGGCATCGTGTACGTCGTCGAGCGAGCAGCAGCGCCCCGAAGCGGTCACCGGCATGCCGGGATGTCCGGCCAGGCGCCGCTGGTTCCACAGTTGCATGGTAAAGCCCACCAGTTCGTGGCCTTCGGCATGCAGCATGGCCGCGGCAGTCGAGCTGTCCACGCCGCCCGACATGGCGACCACGATGCGTTCCGTCGAATTGGCAGCTTCATTAGGCATGGCAACTGGAGTGAATCGAGACGACGCACTGGCCGATTCGCTGCGGAACCATGCGAAATCGTCCTTAACCTTCTTTCTTTAAGCCGGCTGCGCCGCTAACCTTGACGCTTGAGGTGAAAGCTCCAGCAGCCGCGCGATCTCGGCCGGTAAAATCCGGCAAAAAGCTTCAACTTCCTCCTCCCGGTTCAGTTTCCCCAGGCTGATGCGCACGCAGGCGCGGGCCTCGGCGTCTTCCAGGCCCATGGCGGTAAGCACATGCGAGGGCTCAACCGCGCCCGAAGAACAGGCCGCCCCGGTGGAAATGCAATAACCCCGCAAATCAAGCGCGATCACCAGCGCTTCGCCGGCGATTCCGGGAATATGCAGGCAACTGGTATTGGGCACGCGCGGCGAATGCGCGCCCAGCACTTCCACCTCGGGAATGGCTTGCTTCACCGCGGCTTCCAGTGCGTCGCGCATCCGGCTCTGCTGCAGCGCTTCCGTTTCCAAGTCGCGCCGGGCCAGCCGCGCGGCCTCGCCCAGGCCGGCGATGCCGGCCAGATTTTCCGTGCCCGCCCGCCGTCCGCGCTCATGCCGGCCGCCGTAAAACAGCGGCCGCAGGCGTGTGCCGCGGCGCACATACAGCGCCCCCGCTCCCTGGGGACCGTGAAATTTGTGTGCAGAAAACGAAAGCAGCTCGCACCCCAGATCCCCCACTTTTACCGGAATTTTACCCACCGCCTGCACCGCGTCCACATGCAGGGGAACCCGGGCCTGCCTGGCGATCCGCCCAATCGCCTCAAGCGGCTGGATGACGCCGGTTTCGTTGTTCGCAAGCATGACCGAGATGAGCCGGGTTTCCGGACGCAAAGCCCGCTCCACATCGGACGGCTGTACCCGTCCATCCCTCATTACCGGCAGCCAGCTCACTGCGGCGCCGCGCTCGGCCAGCTCGCGCGCCGCAAGCAGCACGGCATGATGTTCAATCGAGGAAACGATCAGGTGCGCGCCGCGCGGTTCGGATATCATGCCGAAAAGCGCCAGATTATCCGCCTCGGTGCCGCCGCTGGTAAAGACGATCTCATTCGGCTCGGCGCCGATCAACTCCGCCGCCGCCACGCGCGCGGCTTCCACCACGGCCCGGGCAAGCTGTCCCTGGCGATGAATCGAACTGGCGTTGCCGAATTTGCCTTCCAGGCAGGGACGCATCGCTTCCACCACCGCGGGCAGCGGCTGGGTCGTGGCATTGTTGTCGAAATATGCGCCGGCCGGGTTTGCAGGCATATAAATATTATGCAATTAAAGCCTGATCCATGCCGCCGGCGCGGGGCCTCGGTATTCTGTCGGCAATAATTTATCGCTTCGCCGGTCCAGTCTTTTTTCTGTATCCGGGCGGAAAATAATACCCCCTCCGCGCGATTACTTTTATATTTCCCAGGTGGCGGCCTTTCACCTTGACCTGAATCCGCCGGAAACCGCGGCTGGTCTGGTTCGAG
>JAKATS010000204.1 GCA_021818645.1 Acidobacteriota bacterium
CTGATGCCGCCCGCGCGCGTATCCTGCGCCAGCATCTGTCCCTGGGCATCCAGAAATTGCAGCCGGAAGGGCGCGCGCTCGATCACCACCCGGAACTGCGTGGTGCGCAGCGTATCGGTCGCGCCCTGGGTCTGCCATTGGAATGCCGCATGCCGCGGGGGAGGCGACATCACGGCATAAGAATGGTCGCGCCCCAGGCGCGCCGGGCGTCCGGCCGGCAGATGCCGCACCCAGCCCGGCAATAACCGCGCCGGCACAAAACGCACCCGGATCACCCCCGGGCTGATGACATAAATCCGCACCACGCCTTGCCCGTTGCGGTACTCGACCCCGTTGCTGCGCCGCACTCCGGGCGGCATCGCGCCCAGGCTATGCCACCCCGCCCAGGCGGGCAGCGTAGCCATCAGGCAAAAAAGCGTTAATCGCCAGATTCTTTTTCGTTGCATAAGTCTCATCCTGTCAGTATTACATTCGTGTTGCATTGTAGTATGGGTCATTCCGCCCTGCGGAAGTAGGGTGGCCGGCTTAATGGCTTTATCTTTGTAAAGGAGTGGCTGAAATTTTATGAATGTCCCGCTTTATTCTTGCTTGACTATTCACCTTTCGGTACTGTAACGGAAGCGCGGAGCGTCGTTACTCGCCCGGTCCATGGAAACCCGTTGATGAAACTCAACCTCCATGCTTGGAAAGCCGTTGATTGGCGCCGGTTTGTGATCGCCTGCGTCGCTTACTATCTCGCGGTCTGGCTGGGCCGCTGGGCGATGATTTCCCGTGTCGCCCTCCACCATATCCCGGTCGGAATCTCGCCATTCTGGCCGGCATCGGGCGTAATGCTGGGCCTCATGCTGCTCTGGGGCGCGGAACCCGTCGTCCCGGCAGCCTTGATCACCGGTCTGCTCGCCAGCCTCGGTTATACCAGCTGGCCTGTCGGCCTGGCCATTAGCCTATTCAATGTTGCTGGCGTTTACATTGCCGTTCGCCTCATGCGGCGGTTTGGCTGGCAGGAAGGCCCGCGAAGGCTGGCCGACTTATTCTTGCTGCTCATCTATGGCTGCGGGCTGAATCCTTTGCTGAGCGGCATTCCCAGCGTCTGGCTGCTGCATGCCGCGCATTATTTAAGTGGGAACTTCCAGGCCGGTTTATGGACCTGGTGGCAGGGCAACTGCGGCGGCGTTCTGCTCATCGCGCCCTTGATCCTCAGCGTGCGCCCGCGACCCATGCATTGGATCCGCTGGCTGGAATTGAGCCTCATGCTCGGCGGCGCGCTGCGCATGAACTGGATCATCTTCCGCGCCCAGTTCTTTTTCCATCACTCCCTCCTGCCGCTGCCCTTGATCCCTTTTGTCTTCTGGGCGGCGCTGCGCTTCGGTCCGGGCGGGGTGAGCAGTTTAGGCATGATTTCATTGGGCGAATTGCTGGCCCGGGTGCATGGCCAGGCGCTCTCGCCGAATGATATTTACCGCTTCAACTACTATCAGCTCAATATTTTAATTTCCATTGTCGCCGCCCTGATTCTGGTCGCCGTCCTGGGCGAGCGCGACGCCAGTCGCGCTCAGCTGCTCAAATTCCTGCGCCAGTACCGCATGCTGTTTGACCGCAACCTGGCCGCCATCTTCCGCACCACGCCGGAAGGCAGGCTGCTCAACGCCAACCCCGCCTTCGAAACTTTATTGGGCTACCGTTCGGAAGAACTGATCGGCTTGACCATGCCCGAAATCTATGTCCGGCCCTCCGAGCGGGAATGGTTTCTGTCTCGCCTGCAGCGCGACGGCCTGGTCAACAATTTTGTGGTTGAACTGCGCCATAAATCCGGCGCTTCCCGCTGGGTTCTCGAAAACGCCAACTGGATTCAAGAACCCGGCGAGCCTCCCAGTATTGAAGCCATTATGGTGGATGTCACCGATCTCCACCGGGCCGAGCAGTCGCTGCGGGAAAGCGAAGAGCGTTTTCGCGCCCTCGCCGAAAACAGCTCCGATGCCTTCGCCCTGGTCTCGCCCACCGGACAGATTCTTTATGCCGGGCCTTCGACCCAGCGCATCACCGGCTATCCGATCGAAGATTTTGCCGGCCGCAATGGCTATGATTTTATTCATCCCGACGATAAAGCCGACAGCCAGGCACATCTGGCCTGGGTGCTGGCCGAACCAGGCCGCCGCCATTGCAACACCGTCCGCATGCGTTTTGCCGATGGCTCCTGGCACTGGGTTGAGAGCCATACCGTGAATCTGCTGCATCTGCCTTCGGTGCAGGCGCTGGTGGTGAACTACCGCGATATTACCGAGCGCCGCAGCCTGGAAGAGCAGGTGCGCCAGGCCCAGAAAATGGAAGCCATCGGGCGGCTGGCTGGCGGCATCGCGCACGACTTTAACAATCTGTTGACCGTGATCTCCGGGCAAAGTGAATTATTGCTGCGGCGCCTGCCCGAGGCCTCGCCGGAGTCGGATAAAGTCGCCCATATCATCGCCGCCGGCAAGCGCGCCGCCGGCTTGACCGGGCAGTTGCTTGCCTTCAGTCGTCGCCAGAGTATCCGGAACCAGATTCTGGATCTCACTCCGCTGCTGCGGGAAATCACCTCGCTGCTGCGCCGGCTGATTGGCGAAAATATTGAGTTCCTGATTGAACTTGATCCCGTCCTGCCTCATTTGCGCGCCGATCCCAGCCAGATCGAGCAAATCGTCATGAACCTGGTGCTCAACGCCCGCGATGCATTGCCGCAGGGCGGCCGGATCCGTCTGCGCGCCCGCGCCGCTCAGCCGCCGGCGGGCGCCGGCGGCGCGCACTGGCTGGAATTATCCATTTCCGATAACGGCATTGGCATGGATGCAGCCGTCCAGGCTCACCTCTTCGAGCCATTTTTTACCACCAAGGAGGTGGGCCAGGGCACCGGCCTGGGCTTGGCTACCGTCTATGGCATCGTACGGCAGTTAGGCGGCAAGCTGGAGGTCGAAAGCGCGCCCGGCGCCGGTTCCACTTTCCAGATTCTTGTGCCCGGTCTGCTGGAATCCGCATTTGATCCTGTCGCGCCGCCCCGGCTGCCTCCGCCGATTCTGCCGCTTCATCCACGCGCACCATTCTGTGGGTCGAAGATCAGCCCGAAGTCCTGGCGCTGATTCTCGACAGCCTGCAGGAGGCTGGCTTTCGCGTGCTGGCCGCCGATTCCCCCGCCGCCGCCCTGCGCCTGGCCGAAGCGCCCAATACCCGGATTGATCTGCTGCTCAGCGATCTGCAGATGCCGGGCATGGATGGCCGCGAGCTCGCCCGCCGCCTGCGCCGCCTGTGGCCCGAACTGCCCGTCCTGCTGGTGTCAGGCTACGACCCCGCGCCTGCGGAAGCGCCGGATGATTCCTTCGGCTTTTTACAGAAACCCTTTTCGCCGGCCGTCCTGCTGCAGGCGATTCAAGCCGTTTTTCCACGGGGCCGCGCGGCCGGCCAGTTCTGATCCGGCTGCATAACTGCCCGGCTGCAAAAGTGGACTTAGAATAAAAGCAGCATCATGCCCGACATCCCCAACGTCCTGATCGTCGAAGACGAAGACCTGATCCGCGATGCCTACGCCATGCGTCTCGCGCACGAGGGCTACAACGTCACCCAGGCGGCCAACGGCCGCGAAGCCCTCAGCCGCGCCCGCCAGGACCCGCCGCATCTGGTGCTGCTCGATGTCATGCTGCCCGACATCAGCGGCTTTGAAGTCCTCAAAGCCCTGCGCGCCGATCATCGCTTCACTACCGTGCCCGTGCTGCTGTTCACCAACCTCAGCCATCACATGGATAAGCATCTGGCCGCGCGCATGGGCGCCACCGATTTCATGGTGAAAAGCGATGTCTCGCCGGCCGAGGTGGTGGATAAAGTCAAAAAACTGCTGGCCGAAGGCGGCGGCGTGCGTCCCATCGCCAACTTCGAGCTTTACGTGGATCCCGCTCAGGGTGACGCGGCCGCGCTCGCCTCCCTGCTGGGCTATTCCCGCGATCTGCGCTGCCCGCAATGCTCGGGCCGCATGGTGGTGCAGCTCTCCGGTGATTTTTCCGATCCCTGGTCGCGGCTGTTTCGCGTCCGCATTCGCTGCCCCGTCTGCCTGCCCGCCTGACCGCCCGGGCCCCGTATTCACATATGCGAAGCGGATCGCTTCGCATATTTTGTTTTATGAATCGCTTTACCCAACGCTGGCTTACCTGGCGCGACCGCCGCGCCCGCGGCGCGCGCGCCGCGCTGCGCTGGCTGACCGCCTCGGTTGTCCGCTCTACCGCCATCTTTATCGTGCTCAGCCTGGTCCCGATGCTGCTGTTGACCTATTACATCATCGCTTCCAGCCTTGAAGCCGCCGAAAATCAAGCCCAGAAAAGCGATCTGCAAACCCGCGAGTTCGTTCTCGCCCTGCTCCACACCAGCCTGGCCGGCGAAGCCAATGCCCTCGCCGAAGGCGCCGAACAAGGCGCCATGCGCCGCGCGCTTGAACAGGGGCGCGAGCGCCCGGTCACTGCCGTGCTGCGCCAGATGCTCAGCCGCCATCCCGAATTCGCCGCCATCGGATTTTACGAGCCTGAGGGGCTGCGCCTGGGCGCGCTGCCTCTTCACATTCTGCCCTCCGCCGTGCAGGCCGACAGCTGGTTTCAAACCGTGGAAAATCAGCGCCAGTGGTTTGTCTCCGGCCTCTTCGATCTGCCCAATCTCTCCCAGCCGGTGGTGTTGGTGGCCGCGCCGGTGCGCCTCAGCCATGTGCTGCAGGGGGTCATCGTCGGCGCCTTGCCCGCGCGCGTCATTCAGGAATGGGTCGGCGGCATCAACCACGGCGGCGACCGCTGGATTTACGTCCTCGATCAAAATCGCCGCCTGGTGGCGTGGCCCGCGCATGCGCCGCTGTCTCCCATGCAGGTGCGCCACCTGCCCGGGCTGAGCCGGGCTTTGGGCGGCCGCTCCGGCGCCACCGGATTTTTGCGCCCCATCGCCCTCGAGTCCAACATTATTTCCTACGCCCCGCTGGCCAATGCCGCCGAAGCGGTCCTGGTGGTGCGTCCCGAGCGGCTGACCAGCTATGTGGTGCGGGTGTTTTACGACAAGCTGGCCGTCATCGCGGTGATCGTCTTCGTGCTGGCCGTGGTCAGCGGCCTGCTGCTGCGCGCCGCCTTCCGCTACTATTCGCAATATACCCGCGAGGTCGAAAGCGGGCGCAGCAAGACCGAGGCGCTGCTGGGCAATATCGGCGACGGCGTAGATCGG
>JAKATS010000141.1 GCA_021818645.1 Acidobacteriota bacterium
AATCATGCCCACGTCGGCATGGCCGCCGATGATGGCGATGCGCCGGTCGGCGCCGGTCAAGGGCAGAATATGGTCATCGTTCTTCAGGAGCACGATGCTTCTTTCCTCGACTTTTTCCGCCACATGAAAGCCTTTCATCACGTTCACCACGCTTTTGTGAACGGGATGATCCACCAGTCCGGATGCAAATTCGGCATACAGGATGCGCCGCGCGCTGTCATTGATCTCGGCCAGGGAAACCCGGCCGGCCTGCAGCGCCTGCTGCAGCTTTGCGCCCATATATTGCGCCATCGGCTCTTCGTTATCCAGGCCGGCCTGGATCGCCCGTACGGTGCTGTGCGTGCCGCCCCAGTCGGAGAGCACAAAGCCTTTAAATCCCCACGCGTCTTTCAGCGTATCGCGGAGCAGATAGGGGTTCTGGCAGGCGAAAATACCATTCACGCGGTTATAGGAGCACATTACCGCGCCGGGGTGGGCGATGTTGATGGCAATATGAAAGGCCAGCAGGTCGCTTTCCTGCAAGCCGCGCCTGGAGATGGTGGCGTTGAGAAAGTTGCGCCCGGTTTCCTGGTCGTTGAGCGCGTAATGTTTCACATCGCCGATAATGTGCTGCGCCTGAGCGCATTTCATCATGTGGCCGTCCATGGTGCCGGCCAGGAGCGGGTCTTCACCCTGAAACTCGAAGGTTCTGCCGTCGCGGGGATCGCGCGTCAAATTCACCCCGCCGCCCAGAGTCATGTCATAGCCCTGGTCGCGCAGTTCGCTACCCAGGATTTCGCCGTAGGCGCAGGCGATTTTAGTGTCCCAGCTCGAAGCCAGCGCCAGATCGGAGGGCATGGCGGTGGAATAGCGGCCGTTCATGCCGCTGTTGCGCACGCCATACGCATCATCGTCCATGATGATGGGAGGAATGCCCAGCCGGGGGACGCCGGGGACATAGCCCGCGCCACCATTGGCCAGGTGGGTGAGCGGCATCTGCCAGTTGGGCACGCCCGGCATGCCGTTGCCATGCAGCAACGCCAGCTTTTCCTGCAGCGTCATCCGGCGCAGGACCAGTTCCGCACGCCGGCTGGGAGAGAGCGCCGGGTTCATCCAGGGCCGTACGGCAGCAGGTTTTTTCGGCGCTTGCGCCCGCAACCCACCCGCGGACAGGAGCAATGCGATACAGGCAGCCAGAACCGGGAAGAATTTGTTTCGCTGAAAGGGATTATGCTGCCCAGGGGCGGCGAGGCAATGGAGGCCACGAGGCTCTCGACTCAACAATGGACGCAAGTGCATGGAGTTCACTGGAAAAGAGTAAAGATATGTTTTGCGCTGTATCGCTTTAGCAGCCGATAAACACCGGCATTCCGAGACGCATCATAACACACAACCTCGGGAAGGTTTTTCCAGCTTTCTTAACGCGCTGGGCTCAGCGGCGCATCGGACCGATTTCATTCCGTATCAGGCGCTGCACAGCACACTGCGATATTGCGACGGGTGCGACAGAAAAGAAACGCCGGCGGAATGAAGGCAAATAGAGGACTGAAAACGAACAACCGAACATGTTCGAAACAAATTTGCAACAAACGAAAAATGAATTTCAGACCAGAATAGGAACCAGAAATAAGTTTATGTCAAAATACCGGCACTGCCGGCACTAAACAGGGTTAAACCTTGTGTAATCTGATATTTAGTCAGTGCCAGGAGATAAAATTGTGCCGGCACTGGAAAACTGACAAGTCTTTATTATTCAAATACTTGGCCAGTGCCGGCAAAAAATGGCCCGTGCCGGCACTGAGCATAAACATCCACTACATAGAATAGCTGCGCCAGCAGAACTTATCATCGCGCCAGCCAGCGCCGCAGCATCAGATGCAAAGGTTTCTCATAGCCATGAAATCCGTGGCCAGCGCCCGCGATGATGCGAATCTCGCTCTGGCGCGCGTTTTCCAGGAACCAGGCGGCCATGGCTTCACTCGGGCGATCGCTATATTGGTCCGCCCCGGCCAGGACGATCAATAGCGGCTGGGTTACACGGCGCAGCCGGCGGGCGGGTTTACCCGGCTGGGCATAAGGAAAGACTTCCTCGGCGCTCTCCGGCGTATAGAGACTTAGGAAACGCTGGGCATCCAATGGCTCGGGCCAGATTTCCGGCGGGAGCAGCCGATGGGGCAGGCCGCGGCGCATGAATTGCCTGGCCATCTGCTCAGCGCGCCGGCGCTCTCGCGGCCGGGCGTGCAGCATGGAGGCATAATCGCTGATCGGGCAGAGCAGGATCGCGCCCCGCACCTGCCGCGGCGCGGCGGAGCGGCCCAGATAATAGACGATTTTCTGGCAGCCGGTGGAATGCCCGACCAGAATGATTTCCCGGGCATGATGGGCCAGAGCCAGCGCGACTGCACCGTGCAAATCATCGGCGCAGGCGGTAAAAACCTCGTGCGCCATGCCGCCGGGTTCCGAAATATATTTTGCGCCCGCCCCGGCTATCCGCCGGCGCAGGCGGGCCATGGTGTCGTGTCCGCGATTGTTGAAATACAGCACGGCCGTTTCCCGGCTCGCGAAAGGCACCAGATATTCAGGATGGGAAAAAACGCTGGAACCGAGACCATGGACAAAAATCAGGACGCGCCGGGGCCGCAGAGAACCAAACCAGAGCCCATCCAGCACATAACGCCGGGGAGTGACGATTTTGACAGGCCGGCAGGCGGGAAGGGCATCAGGATTCATGGATGCCTATAGAAATATCATCAACTTACCCGCTTGATGCATCAGGCCGGACTGCTGTTCCAGGATTCCAGCTCGATTTTCCATACGCCCTTCCGGTTTTGCCGCAGGATCAGCAGCATTTTTCCCCGGCTCACGATCGGCTGGCGCGGCGCAGGGAGCGCGATCTTCTGCCGCGTGATGCCCCATTCATACGCCCAGCGGCCCTGGATTTTCAGGCTGCGCCAGGCGATGGCGCAGCTTTGGACGCGCGCTCCGCGCATTTGCGACTGCAAGCCGGCCAGCCATTTCGCGATTACGGGCCGACCCACCATGGGCTTGAGCCCCTGAATCAGATCCACGCCGTCACGGGCCCAGAGCGATACGGAAAGCGCATGATCCATGGATCGGCAGGCCAGCCCTTCTTTCCGGTTCAGCTTTTCTATGCCTTGCCGGGCGCGGGATTGTGAAACAGCCGGAACGATCAGGGCGGCGCCGATCAGCGCCAGGAAGAGAGGCTGGGAAGCTGTCATATGCCCGCCAGTTTGATCAGTGCAGGCCCAGGCGCGAGAGTATCACCGTGAGCACAATCACGCCAAAGACGATGCTGGTGACCACGGTGTATTTATAATCCTTATCCACCCAGAACGCATAGATCGAAGAGACGACCCGCATGACCGGAGTCAGCACCAGAATCAGAGTCGCCAATAACAAAATAGGCGTGGGCTGCGCGTGGCGCAGTCCCTGCCAGAACAAATGCCAGTTGTATTGCTGCCGGATCCATTTATGGGTCAGGGGAATAAAGGTTGAGTGCCGCAGCGCCTGGATCAGCCCCCAGATAAACAACGCCGTGCTGACCAGCATGCCGATGATGAGCGCGTGGTACACATTGGCATAGACGTTCTGCTCGGCCTGCATGGGGTCATGGGCCGAGCCGTGGGCCGGGCCGCCGGATACGGGTTTTTGGGGTGAGCGGAGAGGAGTATCCGAAGCCATGGTTTAATCCAGAACCGGCAGATGCAGGTGATAATGCATGGCCAGGGCGCGGGTGAACATGCTGTAGGCCAGGTAAATCATCAATGCGGTGAAAATCCATTTCAGGAGGGCGCTATGCAGCCGGTTCATGACCATGGTGCCGAGCGTAGCGCCGGCCGTGGTGCCCACGGCCACGGGAGCGACCACATAGAAATGAATCCAGCCGGCGAGAAAGAAAAGAATCGAACTCACCGCCGCGGTAACCCCGATCATCAGCTTGCTGGTGCCGACGGCGACTTTCATCGGCACATTCATATAGCGGTTCATGGCCGAAACCTTGATCACGCCTCCGCCCACCCCGAGCAGTCCCGAGGCCATGCCGGCCAGATAGGAGATACCGGCGCCGATGGGAGTGCCGTTGGTTACATACTCCACATCCTTCTGCGCGGCCAGATCGTGATACGTACCGCGCAGATCGAGAAACCGGGAGAGCCGGTCGGGACGCACGCGGGAAAAATCGCCGTCGGCGATGCGGCGGTCATCGAGATTGCGGGTGGTAAAGGCCGCCCAGGCCATGTAAGCCAGCATGAGGGCGAAGAGCAGCAGCATGATCCACTGCCGCAGATAGAGAGCCAGCACGCTGCCCGAGAGCGCGCCCAGGGTGGTGGCGATTTCCAGAAACATGGCCAGCCGCAGGTTGGAAATGCGCTGGTCCACATAGCTCGATCCGCCGGCGTTGGAGGTGGCAATGACGGAGACAATGCTGGCCGCCACGGCGATTTTCATGTGCAGATGAAACAGCAGCACCATGATGGGCACAATAAAAATCCCGCCGCCCACGCCCAATAAAGCCCCGAAAAATCCGGCAAAAACCGCCGATCCGAGCAGCGCTACAACAAATGTCCAGCCAAAATACATGAAGCGGCAACCTCGAACAGCCAGGGAAGTAAAAGTTAAAATTAAATTTCATTGTAGCAACCCGCATCCGGTTTCGCGGCCGGAAAAGCGGCGGGGCCACTTTTTTGGCTTCGCCGTTCCCATGTCCGGCCCCGGTGGAATCATCATTTTCCCGCCATGCCAGGCGCGGGAATATGGTAAAAAAAATACTTGCTCCGCGCGGACCGGGGAGAAGACCCCTCCGGGCGACGCCCCACGACTATGCACCTACACGAAGATGCCGCGGCCATCCGCTGGCCCCCGGGATTTCATTTCGCCGCCGGCCGCTGCGGCCTCAAAGCCCAAGCTCCCGATCTGGGCCTGGTGTGGAGCGACGCGCCGGCCAGCTGCGCGGCGCTGTTCACCACCAACCGCGTGCAGGCCGCACCGGTGCGGCTCAGCCGCCTGCACCTGGCCGCGCGCGGCGGCCGGGTGCGCGCGCTGGTGGTCAATTCCGGCAACGCCAACTGCGCCACCGGACCCACGGGCGAACGCGCCGCACGGGCCACCGCCCAGGCGGCGGCGGGCGCCCTTGGCTGCGCCATGGAAGAAGTGCTGGTCTGCTCAACCGGGGTGATCGGGGTGCCGCTCGACGCCCGCCTGA